>JBLHGY010000061.1:0-9122 GCA_047616665.1 Polaribacter sp. | reverse complement strand
AGAGGTACTCCTAGGATTGCGAATGCATTGTTGCGTAGGGTAAGAGATTTTGCACAAATTAAAGGGAATGGATCTATTACTATAGAAATTGCTAAGTATGCTTTAGGAGCCTTAAATGTAGATGCACATGGTTTGGATGAAATGGATAATAAAATACTGTTAACCATAATTGATAAATTTAAAGGAGGACCTGTTGGGCTTTCTACAATAGCAACGGCTGTTAGTGAGAACACAGAAACCATAGAAGAAGTATACGAACCGTTCTTAATTCAACAAGGGTTTATAATGCGAACACCAAGAGGTAGAGAAGTAACAGAGCTTGCTTATAAACATTTGGGTAGAGAAAAAGGTAAAAACTCGGGACAGTTGTTTTAAATGTGGCTGAGTACAAATAAATAAATCAGGATTAAGCAGATAAAAGAAAAAGTGTACTATTAAATGAATATTAAAAAGTTAATACCAATTTTAGAATGGTTGCCAAATTATAATACTTCTCTTTTTAAGGGAGATTTATTTGCAGGTATTACTGTTGGTATTGTTTTAATTCCGCAAGGAATTGCATATGCGCTTATTGCAGGATTGCCGCCCATTTACGGTTTGTATTGTGCTTTAGTACCGCAAGTAATGTATGCTATTTTTGGTTCTTCTAGACAAGTAGCAATTGGTCCGGTAGCAATGGATTCTCTTATCGTAGCAACAGGAGTTTCTACGCTAGCCCTTGTAGGGTCAGAAAATTATATCTCAATAGCTATTTTATTAGCCTTAATGGTTGGAACAATTCAACTGATTATGGGTGTTTTTAATTTAGGATTTATAGTAAACTTTCTCTCCAAACCTGTAATTACAGGTTTTACTTCTGCAGTGGCATTAATTATTGGTTTCAATCAATTTAGAAATTTATTAGGTTTAGACTTTGTACAGAGCGATCAAATTCAGATCATCTTGCAGGGTATTTGGCTCGAATTAGGAAATTTTAATTATCATACAACTACTATAGGATTGATTTCTATGATAATAATCATTATTTCTAGAAGAATAAATAAGAAAATTCCGAATGCCTTAATGGTTGTAATTCTAGGTGTTTTACTTATGAAATATTTTGGAAATATCTTTACAAATGTGTCTATAGTAAAACATATTCCCTCTGGTTTACCAAAATTCGGAATTCCGGAATTTGATTTTGATTTGATAAGAAATTTAATGCCAATTGCTTTAACACTTGTAATGGTCGGTTACTTAGAGACGATTTCTATTGGAAAGTCTTTGGAAGCAAAACAAGACGAATATAGAATTAGACCAAATCAAGAATTAATAGCTTTAGGTATTAGTAATATGGTAGGCTCTTTATTTAAGGCATATCCAAGTGCCTCTAGTTTTTCTCGTTCTGCTATCAATTACGAAAGTGGTGCAAAAACAGGTATGGCTGCATTAATTTCGGTAGTTATGGTTCTAATCACATTATTGTTTTTAATGCCATTGTTTTATTATTTACCAAAAACGGTATTATCTGCAATTATAATAGTGGCTGTTTTTGGATTGGTTAATTTTAAAGAAGCTAGTTTCTTATGGAAAGCCAATCAATTAGATTTTTGTTTAATGCTTGCAACCTTTATTGCAACTTTGTTTTTAGGAATTGAATTTGGAATAATTACAGGAGTAGGATTGTCTTTAATTGTTTTAATTTTTAGAACCTCTAGACCTTACGTTGTTGAATTAGGGAAAGTACCAAATTCTAATTTTTATAAAAATAAAGAACGATTTGAAGAAGTAGTTCTTGATGAAGATGTATTGGTTTTTAGATTTGATGCACAATTATTTTATGCCAATGCTAGTTACTTTAGAGATCGATTGGAACAAATGATGGACAATAAAGGGAGCGCTTTAAAATTAATTGTTTTAGATGCAGAGAGCATAAATAGGGTAGATAGTACAGGTGTAGAAATGTTAAAGGAACGTATTCTATTTTGCCAGAAAAAAGGAATTATATTTTATTTAGCTGGCGTAAAAGGACCGGTAAGAGATGATTTGTTTAGGAGTGGAATTTTAGAAATCATAAGTTTAGATCATTTTTTCATGCGTTCAAATCAGGCAGTTAGGTTTTATAAAACGGGAGATAAGGGAAAGCAAGAAAAATATGCAAAATATATACACCAAGCCTACAAATAGCATTACGAAAAAAAGCAGTTTAGTTTTTTAAATTAACTTTAGAATAAAATGAGAAATTTAGGATGTTTATTTATAATGATCTTTTTTTGTGTAAACTGTAATTCACAAGCAGCGCTTAACTCTATAACTACAAAAGAATTAAAGGTTTTATTATCTAAAGGAAATATTCAATTGATGGATGTTAGAACTCCTGAAGAAATAAAAGAAGGTGCTATACAAACAACAATTTTTGCCAACTATTTTGATGTTGATTTTGAAAAAGCAGCAACTGCGCAGCTAAATAAGTCAATGCCCGTTTATTTGTATTGCAGAAGTGGCAACAGAAGTAGAAAGGCATGTAAAATTTTGAAAGAAAAAGGCTTCGAGGTCATCAATGTGTTAGGAGGGTATCAGCAGTGGAATTTAGAAAAAAACCAATAGCTTAAATTAATCTTATAAAGAATAAATTTTAACCTAAGTACGTTTTCAGCATCTGTGTTTTGGAGCCCGATTGTAATCTCCGAATTGCTTTTTGCTTTACTTGGCGAACACGTTCTCTTGTTAAATCAAATTTTTCACCAATCTCATCTAAGCTAGACATTGCTTCGTTACCAATACCATAAAACATTTTTATCACTTTTGCTTCTTTATAGGTTAGTGTTCCTAGCGCCCTTTCGATTTCAATTTTTAAGGATTGTGCCATTAATTGGTTGTCTGGTCTTGGAGAATCTCCTGATTGTAATACATTGTAAAGATTAGAGTCTTCCCCTTCTTTAAAAGGGGCGTCCATAGAAACATGCCTACTAGAGTTTTTTAAAGACTGCTCTACTTCGGATTCAGTCATGTCTAACTGTTTTGCAATTTCTTTATGGGTTGGCATTCGTTGCTCGTTTTGTTCAAGACGTGCATATATTTTTTTTATTTTATTGATACTTCCTATCTTATTTAAAGGCAAGCGCACAATTCTAGATTGTTCTGCCAAGGCTTGCAGAATGGATTGACGAATCCACCAAACAGCATAAGATATGAACTTAAAACCTCTGGTTTCGTCAAATCTTTTTGCCGCTTTTACCAAGCCTAAGTTGCCCTCATTTATCAAATCAGATAATTTTAAGCCTTGTCCTTGGTATTGTTTGGCAACGGAAACCACAAATCTTAAATTTGCACTTACAAGCGCATCTAAGGCTTTTGAATTTCCTGCCTTAATTTTTAGTGCTAGTTCTACTTCTTCATCGGCAGTAATAAGTCCAATTTTACTAATTTCTTGAAAATATTTATATAAAGACTCTGCATCGCGATTGGTGACTTGTTTTACAATTTTAAGTTGTCTCATTATATGAAGTTGTGATTTTTAATAGTGAATGGCAAAAGGTAGTTTTTTAAAAGAATATATTTCTTTTAAAAGTAGTAAGTAGGAATCGTTGAAAAAAAAATCTAGAATACAGGAAGCTTGAATTGAACCAATCGATTGTTGTCAATATGATTAATTCTAATGTATGTATTTAGGATAAGAAGTGTATTTCCCATGAATTTTCAATATACGAAAAACGAGCGATTTTCTATTGAAAACCACTCGTTTTGTGTCTATTTTAACATGTTTTGGTCAATTATGACATAAAAAAGATGTATTTGTTAAAATTTAAAAGTCGCACCTATTAGAAAATTTCTAGTAGCTTGTGGATAATATCCTGCTCCGTCTCCAGTAATTGTATTGCCATTTCCATCTGGGTAATCAAAGGTGTAATAATAACCTCTATCTACATATTTAGTATTTAAAATGTTATTTATTAAAGCAGAAAACACAATTGCTTTAAATATTTTAGTTGTTTTTACTTCATAAACAACATTAAAATCGCTTGTAAAGTAACTTTTTAATTTTTCGTTATTTGTAGATATTTCGTTATAAATAACAGTTGGTTCATTTGCAATTACACCACCTAAATTACCCATATATTGTTCGCCAACATATTTAGATAAAAGAGAAAGTTGTAAGTTTTCTAAAGGCTGAAAAACAAAAGCATTACCAGCAATTATATCGGGAGAATTAGAAATAGGTGTATTTCCTAAATTAACTAAATCTCCATTTATAGGAGCGTTAAAACCTACGTTTTTATTAGAACTTATTGCAATATTTGGTCTAATAGAAAACTGATCACTAATGCGAATATCTGCATCAACCTCTAAACCTAAACGATAACTTTTTCCACTTGTAGCTCTAATTGGTGAACCCACATCATTTAAAGCACCTGTTAATACTAATTGATTTTTATAATTCATATAGTAAACATTGGTACTTAATTTTATGTTTTCGTTTTTTAAACGCCAACCTAACTCATAATCATCTAAACTTTCGTGTTGTGTAGTTCCTACTTCAAAATCATTTCTATTAGGTTCTCTGTTTGCTTTTGCATAAGAGGCATAAAAACTATTTGTACTGTTAAGTGCGTATGTTAATCCTAATTTAGGATTAAAGAAATTAAAATTAGCGTCTACATCTATTGCATCTCTATCAGAGGTTAATCCTTTTGTTTTATAAGTTACAAACCTTCCTTGTAAATCTAAAAAAGCAGTTAATTGATCTGATACGTTGTAGGTTGTTTTTACAAATGAACTATAATCTGTTTTTTTAGCATCACTAAAATAATATTGATCTCTAATCGAAGTTCCGTCAGATAAATCACTTCCCCAAATTACTTCTCCAAAATGATCATTCGTATAATTACTATAAGACATCCCTCCAATAATTTCTATACCCTCATTCGTGTAAGTTGCGTTAAAATTTGCTACATAAAAATGATTGTCCAACCAACGTCTAACAACAACATCACTGCCTTCTTCAATTAAATTATTAAAATCTGCAGCAGATTCTTCTCCTTTAAATTGCTCAAAATAACCTTTACCTCTCGTATAATTTAAACCAATATTTGTAGACCAGTTTTTGTTTAACTTCTCATTCCAGTGTAACTGATAATGATCTTGTTGGTAATTATCAGTTTCATTATCATAGGTATATGGATTCTGCTTTCTATCTTCTTTTAATTCTGCTGCAGTTAAACCATTCCAAGCTTGGTAGGTATATTCTTTGCCTCCAAAAGCCAATGCTTTTATTAAGGTGTTTTCATCCGTATAACTTCCTTGTAAGAAGTAAGATTTTAAATCTGTAAAAGCTCTATCTATATATCCATCAGAATAGATATTAGACAATCGTCCGGCAAATTCAAAATGCTCATTTATTTTTCCTGTTGTAAATTTAGTAGTATGTTTTCTTGTCCCAAAAGAACCAAAAGAGTTCGAAATTTCTCCACCAGCATCTTCAGAAATGGCATCTGTTAAAATATTTAAACTCGCGCCAAAAGCACCAGAACCATTTGTAGATGTACCAACACCACGTTGTAATTGTAAGCTTTCTGTAGAAGAAGCAAAATCGCCCATATTTACCCAAAAACTTCCCTGACTTTCAGCATCGTTATATGGTATTCCGTTTACAGTAACATTAACACGACTTCCATCAGAACCACGAACACGAATATACGTGTAGCCAATTCCTGCACCTGCATCTGATGATGTAGTTACCGATGGCAGATATTTAAGCAAAATAGGAATGTCTTGTCCCAAATTACGCTTCGAAATTTCCTTTTTTGATAAATTAGAATGAGTTACAGGTGAATTCGCTTTTACACGAACCGCAGAAACCAAAACTTCTTCTAAAACATATTTGGATAAAATTAATTGCAATACAATTTCCTCGTCTTGATTAATTTCTTGATCAAAATACTCAGTTTTATAACCTAAGTGAGAAATTTTAATTTTGTATTTTCCTTGATTGATTTTCAACGAAAAGTTGCCTTCATCGTTCGTGAATGTTCCTTTTGTAGTTTCTTGAACTAGAATAGAAGCTCCAGCTAAAGGATTTTTGTTTTCATCTACAACTTTTCCAGAAAGTGTAAAGGATTGTGCGTTTGCAAGTGTACTTACAAACAAGAATAAAAAAATGGATATTTTTTTCATTTTAAAAAATTTAAAACGAATAAAAAGAGGTAATTATTCTTGTGATTAATATTGAATAATTAATTGTTGTTCATACGAAGAAAGCTTTTTCCTATGCATCGGAAGAAATAATTTATACTTTAAATTAGTTCACTTTTTTTGTAAAAAACATTCAAAATCCCTAAACAGCATTACCTGTTCTAGGTTCATTGGGTATGATCTCAGCTTTTTAAAGCACCCCTTTATGAGAACGCAGCAAAATTAAGTCAGAAAAATTGATTGTGAAATAGAAAAGTGATTTATTTTAATCGAAGTTTGGTTTTTTACGAAGTGCCTTTTTAATCGATGTTCGTTTTTTAGTTTCAACTCTTCTTTTTAATGCGCCTTTGCTAGGTTTTGTTTTTTGTCTTTTCTTAGGACGCATTAAATTTGTTTTCAATAATTCTAGAAAACGTTTGATCGAAATTTCTTTATTTCTGTGTTGAGAACGTGTTTCTTCACAAAAAAGAATTAAAACGTTTTCTTTTGTTAATTTTGATACCAATTTTACTTTTAAAAGTGCTTTTTCGTTTTCAGAGAGAGAAAGTGAGTTTTCTAAATAGAACGTTAATTCAATTTTAGAAGACGTTTTGTTTACATGCTGACCACCAGGACCAGAACTTCTAGTCGCTTTAAAATTGAGTTCTTTTAAAATAGTTTCTGTATTCATTTTTATTGAAAACGCCTTAAAATAAAAGATTTAAAGGGCTGTTTTTAGCTACTTATTATAGTATTCTTAATTGTCATAAGTATTACTGAAACCTATATTTTTGAGCATATTGATGTCTTGCAAAGAGTCTGAAAAAGAATGCAAATTATCTTTTGCAGCAATAATTTTATCAATAGCTTCAGTAGCGTTTTTTAATCTTGTTTCTTTATCACCTTTTAACAAGATATAATTTTTTTTATACTTTTTTAATGTATTTTCAAAAGCAGTAAACATCTCTAAACGTTGTTCTGGTCTGTCTCGTAAATCATCTTCTTCCCAAGGAGTATCAATATAGGTTAGTAAATAGAGGTCATATTTATTTCTATCTACAGCTTCACTTAATTTTAGATCTACTGTACCTCCATAAAATTCCTCTGAGTATACTTTTGTTTCAAGTAAATCGGTGTCGCAAATAAGTAGTTTATCCGCTTTTCTACCCAATTTATTTTCTAGATTCATTTGTCCAATTGCAATCGGTAGTAAATCCTCTTTTTCGCAAGTTTTACGCTCGTTATTCCATTTTTTTTGCAAGTATTCACGCGCAAATTCTGGCGTCCAAACAGTATTGTAATGACGTGCTAATTGTTTAGAAAGCGTAGTTTTTCCAGTAGATTCCGGTCCAAATAAAACAATTTTTACGATGTTAATTGGGTCTTGTGTAAGTTCTTTTTCCATGCTAAATAACCAAAAATGGCGATAAAAGTAAATCCAAAATATTGAAAGCTTGTAAATGTAAAACCTTTATATAGGTATAAAGGTACAGAAATTAGATCTCCTACTATCCAGAAAATCCAATTTTCTATTTTGCGTTTTGCCATTAACCACATTCCAACAAAAAAGATAGCTGTTGTAATGGTATCTATGTAAGCAACCCAACTTGTCCATTTGTCAAATTTTTGATAAATTATAAAAACAAATAGCAGTGCTGCAATAAAGAGGACAATTGAAATCTTTTTTTCTTTAAAAGTAGTAGTAGAAATCTGATTTACATGGGTTTTATCCACTTTACGCGTCCATATATACCAACCATAAATACTCATTATAAAATAATAACCGTTAATTAACATGTCGCCTAAAAGCTCCCACTTAAAAAGTAAATACACAAAAATAAGTGTACTAATCATTCCTGTAGGGAAAACCCAAATTTTATTCTGCTTAGAGAACCAAACGGATAGAAAACCAAAAATTACAGCAACAATTTCTAAAGTAATATCTAATGTTGAGTATGTTTTATATTGGTCAAAAAGAAGTTCGAAAATTGTTGTCATTTTATCTTTTAAAGTAGTTGCATCAAAAGTAAGAAGTTAATTTGTTTTTTTATCATAATATTAGCAAGAGTGGCTTCTTCTTTATACATTTTAAGTACTTTTAATAAGCAAATACGCAAGTAAAACCTTCAAATTCTAAAAAGGCAATCTTATAAGTAGTATTTTCTCCGTTATATCGAATCTCTCCAATCGTTCTTTCATCAGCAAACCTAAAGTCTTCGATATAAATATGATGCAAGAATAAGAGTTTTTTCTTTCCGTATATTTTATACAAAGATTCTTTTGCACCCCAAACAATAGTCAATTTACTAATTAGAGCATCTACATTGGCGATGGTTTTATATTCTTCAAAGGGTGTAAATTTATGTGCAATTTTTAAAATTTTATCACGCTGTTTTTCAATATCAACTCCTACATGAAACTTATCAGAAACTATAATAGCTGTAAAAGTAAAAGAATGTGTAATCGAAATAAACTTGCCGTTTTTTAAGTGTGGCTTTCCAAATTCATCATAAATTAAATCAGCATCAGTATATCCAACTTCTTTTAATAAATGTCGAATACTTAAGAAGCCTCTTTGATGTAATTGAGATTTCATAGCGTTTAAGCGTGTTGTGCTATTCTCAGAAAGTACAATTCCTTCTTGCAATTTAGAAATAGATTCTTCAATCTTCCAAATCAGTACTTTAGTTACTTTGTTAACCGTTAAAGTTTTGTAAAGAGCCATACTTTTTTAAAATGGATGTCGTAACTTTGCAGTTCGAATAAATTAGAATATAAATATACATTAATATGAGTAAAAATACAACATTCGTACCTTTCAAAGTGAAAGATATTTCTTTAGCAGATTGGGGTAGAAAAGAAATGGATTTGGCAGAAGCAGAAATGCCAGGTTTAATGAGTTTAAGAGAAGAATACGGAGATGCGCAACCTTTAAAGGGTGCTAGAATTGCAGGTTGTTTACATATGACAAT
>JBLHGY010000060.1:0-9245 GCA_047616665.1 Polaribacter sp. | reverse complement strand
CAGCATCACGAATTAGACCTTCTGAAGAAATAAATTCTGTATACACAACATCTGCACCATTTTCTTTACATAGCGCTCTAAACGGTGGATCTGAAACATCTTCCATAGGTGCTAATAAAAGAGGGAAATCGGGAAGTTCTATATTGCCTATTTTTACCAAAGTAATTTATTTTTTTGCAAAATTAGTGTTTTTATTGGTCAGAACCCAAATTCCGTAGCATCCTATAAAAAGTTCTGCAAAAGTACCAAATTGATATCCAAAAGTTGGTCTGCCGTCTAGGAAGAAACTTAAAATTCTGCCAAGTCCCAAGCCTATCATAAAAATAATATTTGTAACAAGAGCCATTCTTAAATAATTACGTTTAAAGAGACCTAATAACCAAAGAAAAGAAAATCCTAAATAGATACCCATAATTGCTTTAAAGAAGTTGTGTTCGTCTATTGTTTGAAGTTGGATGTCGAAGTGGAAATCAGGATTAAATCCGTAGAAAAATGCAACAGGAACTACAATACATATAGAAATAAGTAAATGTATTTTTTTAATAAAATCTTGTTTTGTTTTAAACATTAGATGCGTTTTTAAAATATAATAAAGATTGGGTTTTATTTAAGAAGCAAAATAGCTCAAGAAATATACTGATTTATTTTGTTCATAATAGTAGTATTTGCTCAATTTTAGATTTAATTTTATTGATTAATTGAAAGAAATAAAACGAATATTTAAAAATCATTTCATTTAAAGCGTTTGTTCAAAAAAATAGAATTTTAATAATATGTTTCATTGTACGCTTTTTATTTGACAAGGTTTGTAAATAGCATATCTTTGTAAGCTGAAAGTAGTTAGAAAACGAAGTATGAAGAACATAAGAAACTTTTGTATTATTGCGCATATAGATCATGGTAAAAGTACTTTGGCGGACAGATTGCTAGAGTATACCGGCACTATAACAGATCGTGAAAAGAAAGATCAACTCTTAGATAGTATGGATTTAGAACGCGAACGCGGAATAACCATAAAGTCTCATGCCATTCAAATGGATTATACGCATAATGGAGAACAATACATTTTAAATTTGATTGATACTCCTGGACACGTAGATTTCTCTTATGAAGTTTCTCGCTCTATTGCAGCTTGTGAGGGAGCTTTGCTAATTGTAGATGCTGCGCAAAGTATACAAGCACAAACAATTTCTAACTTATATCTGGCTTTAGAAAATGATTTAGAAATAATCCCTATTCTGAATAAAGTAGATTTGCCTTCGGCGAATCCAGAAGAAGTAACAGACGATATTGTAGACTTATTAGGCTGTAATGCGGAAGACGTAATTCATGCAAGTGGGAAAACAGGTTTTGGAGTAGAAAATATTCTAGAAGCAATTATTGCTAGAATCCCTGCACCTAAAGGAGATCCAGATGGGCCTTTACAAGCCTTAATCTTTGATTCTGTATATAATTCATATAGGGGAATTGAAACTTATTTTAGAGTTTTTAACGGGTCTATCAAAAAAGGACAACGTATTAAGTTTTTGGCAACGGATAATGAGTATTTTGCAGATGAAGTAGGTACTTTAAAATTAGAACAAGTTGTAAAAAAGTCAGTAAATACAGGTGATGTTGGTTATTTAATTACAGGGATTAAAACCGCAAAAGAAGTAAAAGTAGGAGATACTATTACAGATGCAGAAAATCCAACAACAGAAATTGTTGATGGTTTTGAAGATGTAAAACCGATGGTTTTTGCAGGTATTTATCCTGTGGATACAGAAGATTATGAAGAATTGCGGTATTCTATGGAGAAACTGCAATTAAATGATGCCTCTTTGGTATTTGTACCTGAAAGTTCTGCAGCTTTAGGCTTTGGTTTTAGATGTGGATTCTTAGGAATGTTGCATATGGAAATTATTCAAGAACGTTTAGAACGTGAGTTTAATATGACCGTTATTACAACGGTTCCCAATGTGTCTTATCATGCGTATACTAAGAAAAACCCGAATGAGATATTGCTCTTAAATAATCCTACAGATTTACCAGATCCATCAAGATTAGACAGAGTAGAAGAGCCATTTATAAAAGCAAGTATTATTACAAAGGCAGATTTTGTTGGACAAGTAATGAGTTTGTGTATTGAAAAGCGTGGAGAAATAACCAATCAAACGTATTTAACTACAGAAAGAGTAGAATTAACGTTTGACATGCCTTTGGCAGAAATTGTCTTCGATTTTTACGATCGTTTAAAAACAGTATCTAAAGGATATGCCTCTTTCGATTATTCGCCAATTGGCATGCGAGAATCGAAGTTGGTAAGAGTAGATCTTTTATTAAACGGATCTGGTGTAGATGCACTTTCTGCTTTATTACACGCAGATAACGCCTATTCAATTGGTAAAAGAATTGTAGAGAAACTAAAAGAATTATTACCAAGACAACAGTTTGATATTCCTATACAAGCCGCAATTGGTGCAAAAATTATTGCACGTGAGACAACGAAAGCGCTGCGTAAAGATGTAACAGCAAAATGTTATGGTGGAGATATTTCTAGAAAACGTAAGCTGTTAGAAAAGCAGAAAAAAGGTAAGAAAAGAATGCGTCAGGTTGGGAATGTAGAAATTCCGCAAGAAGCATTTATGGCCGTTTTAAAGTTGAATGATTAATTGCTCTTAGAAACAGAGAAATAAGATAAAAGAATAAAGACAACAACCTTTTTGAGAAATCAAGAAGGTTTTTTATTTGAAGCCGTTTCCTGCTTTCCATTATATCTTTTTTTGAAAAACAAAAAAGGATGCCATTTCAATCAGGGCTAAACTTGTTTGCAAACACATTAACAAGAGCCCATAAAAAGTATGTTTAGACTTTTGCTTATGAAGTAAGGGCAAATAGATTTAATTTTACTGATCCAACCATTTTCTAAAATTTGAAGTTGTGTTAGCACTAGTCATTACTTTTTCTTTGTAGTTTTTAATAGAAATTAATAATCGATTTTTAAAATGACTTTCTATTTTCTCAATAAAATCGATATTTATTATTTCACTTCTATTGATTTTAAAAAACTTTTTAGGGTTTAATTGTTGATGAATACTTCCTATATTTTGTGAAATTGTATGTCGTTTTCCTGCAGCATCATTTACCAAGCAGAAATCTCCAGAGGCAGCAATTAAAGTCATATCAACAGTGTTTAATAACTGAATTCCTGATGCTTTTTTAATAACAAATCGTTTTTTATAAGTTGTATATTCTTCTTGTAATGCAGCTTTTAAAGCATCAATGCTTGAAGTATCTAAAGTAGTATAAACTCCTTTTTTAAAAAGAGATTGATATTTATGGATCGCTTTGTCAAAATCATTTTGAGAATAGGGTTTTAGAATGTATGCAATTCCGCTTGTATTA
Source organism: Polaribacter sp. (assembly GCA_047616665.1). Lineage (GTDB taxonomy): Bacteria > Bacteroidota > Bacteroidia > Flavobacteriales > Flavobacteriaceae > Polaribacter. The sequence continues at coordinate 5,861 of JBLHGY010000060.1, read as the reverse complement.
AAAGCTTCAAATAAATATTCATCGTGCGCAGAACAAAATATAATAGGAACTTCAGCTTTTGTTTCATTAAATAAATCAAAAGAAACGCCGTCTAAAAGCTGAATATCAGAAAGTATAAAATCATAGGTATTTTCATTCAGAAATTTTTCACCATCAATAATAGACCTTCCCCAGTCATGAGGAGTTTTTATAGCATAAAAATTATCTAAACACTTTGTTAGCTTTTGATATGCAGGAATTTCGTCTTCTAGGATTAATATTTTCATTTTTTGTTTTTTTGTAACCCTGAACTTGTTTCAGGTTCTCAGTATACGATACTCAAACAAGTTCAGTATAACGTTTTAGTTTTCTTTATTTAAACCAAGAATAGGTATAAGAATTTCAAACTTTTTTTCTGTACTATTTGTTTGAACTTTTTCATCGGAAAGAAATTGGTACCGCGCTTTTAAATTTTCTAAACCTGTGCCAAAAGATTCTTGTTTAGGTGTAATGTTTGATTTAGAATTGGTAATAATTAACCAACCATCATTAATAGAAATTGTTGTTTTTATAGGTTGATTATTTTGTACTTTATTATGTTTTACTACATTTTCTAACAAAGCTTGTATAGCTCCTGTGGGAATAAACTTATCAGCTAAAGAAATACTTTTTTCAATGTTAAACTCATAGTCATTACCAAATCGAGTTTGAATTAGAAAGATATAGTTCGTAGCCAATTCAATTTCGTTTGCCAATTCCATAACTTCAGCATCTTTTGTTTTAATTAAATATCTATAAATTAAAGACAACCTGCTAATATATTCTTTTGCTTTTTCTGGATTACTATCAATTAAAGAATCTAGTGTATTTAGATTGTTAAACAAAAAATGTGGATCTATTTGTGAACGTAATAATTTTAGTTCGTTTTCTTTTTGTTGTTTCTGAGTTTCAACTAACACCTGTTGGCCCTCATAAAACTTCTTAATTAATAATAGACCAAGAGGAAAACTGACCATATTTACAGCATTGTAGAGGCCTCCTTTTAAATAATCTAGAATATTTGTAATTGAATTCAAGTCTTTCCCTGCACTAAACCTACCTGCAATCTGGTCTAATGTTCCTAATATTGTTAATAATAATAAACTAGAAATAAAGAATAAAAAATAATTTTTTTGTTCAACTAAAAACTGAGGCACTATTTTTTGAATAAAAATTAAAATAATTGTTATTGATAAAAATGTAGAGGTAGGGAAGTCTACTACATATTCAATGAATTTATTACCTCTTTGATAATAATCGATACAGCCTAATAGAACGGTAGTTGTAAAAACTATTTTAAGTAGTATCCAATCAGATTTATTTAATTTTGTATTCATCTTTAAACGAATCTATTAATTATCAATATTAATTCTATTTTCTTCCTCTCTATTAGCATTTCTTTGCGCTTTTTTCTTTCTAAATTTAGAACCAAAACTATATACTAATTTCAGTTGAATATTTTGTCTTGAACCATTGCTTTCTACTGCTGCGATTCCGTTCCCGTAATCTATATTACCAACAAACCCTCTGTTAAGCATTTTATTAAAACCTAAAGTTACTTTTAATTTGTCATCTAAAAACTTTTTACCAAAAGAAAAAGCTAATTCAGCCAACCAATCAACTTCAATTTGGCCTTCTAAAGCCCCAGTTCCGTAATTTCCGCTCAACTCAAAATTAACATCCCAGGGCAATTGATAACTTGCTTGCATAAACCAAATTAAATTCCATTGGTTTAAATCTACGGCGTAAGTTGCCGATTTATAATCTGTATTCGTAACAATAATACCTGTGTAACCGTCTAAACCTTTGGTAAAATTAACAGGTGCAAACAACCTAAAGTTCCAGTTTGCGTTATTCTCGATATTTACTTCTTGTTGACGAATTTGCGCAGTTGCATTATCCTGTCTAATTAATTGAAAAATAACAGCCTCAGTTTCGCTATATCCAATCGTAAAAAAAGGTTGCCCTTCATAGGTTAAATTAAATTGGTACTTATTGGTATAAGACGGTGTTAAATTAGGATTGCCTTCTTCGGCAGAGAAAGGGTCTAAAAAGGTAGCAAAGGAATTTAAACTACTATAAGAGGGTCTCTGAATTCTATAACTATAGGACAAACTTCCACCTATGACGTCATTAAATTTTCTACTGATAGCGGCACTAGGAAATATTTTTTTGATAGGCCTCTTTTTAATTTCTGTAATGAACGCCCCGTCTTTTATAAAAGTAGCAGTGCCGTCTGTATTGCTATCTTCATAACGCAAACCACCAGAAAAAGACCATTCTCCGAATTTTGCATTTATTTTAGCGTACAAAGCAAAAATAGTTTCATCAATAATAAAACGGCTACTTTCATTGACTAATAAATTAAAATCACCGGTATTATTTGCTTTAAAAGATTGCAAATCGTTGTCTGTGGTTACCTCTGAAAATCGAGTACCAGCACTTAATTTAAAATCATCAGAAAATGTTTTCGTATAATCTAATCGATACGTTTTTATCAAATAAGTGCCATCCTGGTTGTATTTTCTATCATCGAAAGGCGCTGTACTTTGAGGCGTTTCAAACAAGGTATTGGTGCTGTTGTTTTTATAATCTATATAATTAAAATCGATTAAAATTCGATCTGTTTCTGTCTTGTACTCGTAATAAGGATTGATGTTAAAATCGGTTCTAATTCTATCAAAAGCGTTATTGGTTAATAAAAGTTCTGTAGCTGTGGGCCTTATAATATTGGTGCTATTGTCTACGATTCTGTTAGAAGTTCTGCGATTCCAACGCCCGCCTAATCCGATAGCGTTTTTATCATTTATATAATAATCTAAACTACCACTAATCGTATTATTTACGGGGTCGAAGGGCTCTCTTGTGGTTTGGTCGTAAATAGTATCTATTACGGTTCTTTTTAAAAACAAGTCATTTCTATAAGTTGGTTGAGAGTGGCTTACGCTTGTCTGCCAATTTAATTTGTTTTTGTAGCTAGCTATAGAAAATCCTGTTCCGTACTCAAAACCTTCATCTTCACCTATCCAAATATTGGTGCTTCCATGAGTTCCTAAACGTACATTTTTCTTTAAAATAATATTGATAATCGCGCCAGAACCAGAAGCTTCATATTCTGCACCAGGTTGTTCTATCACTTCAATTTTAGAAATGTTATTTGCAGGAAAATCACGGAGTAAAGTTTCTACGTCCATATATTCGGTTGTTTTTCCGTTGATAAGAATACGAACACCTCGGTTACCGGCAATAGAAATGCCATTATTCGTAACTAAAACACCAGGAATTTTACGCATTACATCTTGTAAATTTGTATTAATCATTTCAGATTTTTCTAAATCAACAATTAATTTTTCTGCAGTTTGTCTTATCACAGGGCGTTTGCTTTTTACTATAATTTCATTTAAAATTTGACTTTCTTCTTTTAAAGTAATATTGAAAACTGTATTCGACTTTAATTCAAATTCTTTAATTTTATAAGTTTCAAAACCCAGCATTGAGATTTCTATGCGATACTTTTTTGAAGTAATATTTTCTAAAATATAGTCACCAGCATTGTTAGAAACGGTTCCTTTCGGATTGGATTCGTTATTGACAGTATATAAAATTATATTTACAAAAGGTAAAGATTGCTGTTGGTCGTCAATAATTTTTCCCCGAATTGTATGCTGTGCTAACATTGAAAAAGTTCCGAAGAAAAAAATAAAAAAGGTATTTGTAAAAAGTTTCATGTAGCAGTTTTTTATAATAGACGCCAAAATTGCGGTTTCTGTCACACTTTAAAAATTAAAATTTGCCGAATTGGGTTAAATTTCCGGTAAACAAACGTATTAGTGCTTTTTACGAGAATATAAAATAGGTGCTATAAAAAAATAGGTACCAAAAAAAAGCTTCGAAAAATCGAAGCTTTTAAATCTATTTTTTAAGCTACAATAGGGCAATACAAAAATTACCTGCGATGCTAATCTCTTCCCCCTAAAATTTGAAAACCCCAATATAATAAGGCGGCCAAAGAGCCTAAGGCAGCAACCAAGTAGGTTCTTGCAGCCCATTGAAGCGCATCTTTTGCACCCGCCAATTCTTCTTGAGAAACCATATTTTTACTTTGTAACCAAGCCAATGCTTTGTTGCTTGCATCATATTCTACAGGCAACGTAATAAAGCTAAATAAAGTTGCAAATCCCATGAAAATTAAGCCAGTTACTGCAATATAAAATCCAATTCCTGTAGCGCTTGTAGCAGCACCTAAAATTAAACCACCAAAAACCAACCATTGAGAGAATTTAGAAGTAACACTTACAATAGGCACTAATTGAGACCGCATAGTTAAATAACTGTAGGCCTGCGCATGTTGCACTGCATGTCCAACTTCATGCGCAGCAACAGCAGCAGATGCAGCGTTTCTTTGGTTGTAAACAGATTCACTTAAGTTTACAGTTTTATCTTGCGGATTGTAGTGATCTGTTAATCTTCCAGGAGTAGAGATTACCTTTACGTCGTAAATGCCGTTATCTGCCAACATTTTCTCAGCAATTTCTGCGCCGCTCATGCCATTTCTAAGCTGAATTTGAGCATATTTTTTAAATTTACTTTTCAATTTATTACTTACCAACCAGCTAGCTAGAGAGATTGCGCCTAGTAAAATATAAAATCCTATCATAATTTATAAAGTTTTAAAATTGTATATCGTTTTTGTTTAATAAATTTACAACATAAAGTATTCCAATTTATAATTTGGAGTAAAAAAATGACAAAATGGCAAATAAACCCAATATTCTTATTGTATATACAGGAGGTACAATAGGAATGATAAAAGACTACAAAACAGGTGCTTTAAAGGCATTTGATTTTAGCAGGATTATAGATAAAATACCAGAGTTAGAGCAGTTAGATTGCGAGATAGAAAGTATTTCGTTTGAGGAGCCGATAGATTCATCAAACATGAATACAGAGTACTACATACATATTGTTGAAATTATAGAAGCAAATTATACTAATTTTGACGGTTTTGTAATTTTAACAGGTTCAGATACGATGGCCTATACTTCATCTGCAATTAGTTTTATGATAGAAAATTTACAAAAACCTATCATTTTTACAGGTTCTCAGCTGCCTATAGGAGACCTAAGAACAGATGCTAAAGAAAATTTAATTACTTCTATAGAAATTGCAGCTTCGAGGAGAAATAATAAACCAATAATATCTGAGGTTTGTTTATATTTTGAATATAAATTATACAGAGCAAATAGAACTACGAAAATAAGCGCAGAACAATTTGAAGCCTTTGCTTCTAAAAATTATCCTGCTTTGGCAGAAAGTGGTGTTCATTTAAATTTCAATGAAAATGTATTGTTGAAGTTTATACCTTTTGATCAGCAATTAATTGTTAGAAAAAGGTTAGTTACAGATGTAGTTATTTTAAAGTTATTTCCTGGAATAACAGAAATAGTTGTTGCAGCAATTTTGAATATTAAGAATTTAAAAGGTGTAGTTTTAGAAACATATGGTGCTGGAAATGCACCGAATAAACCATGGTTTTTGGACTTAATAAAAAAGGCGATTCAGGATAAGATTAAAATAGTAAATGTTACACAATGCTCTGGTGGCAGCGTAATCCTTGGGCACTACGATACGAGTGTTGGTTTGAAATCTATTGGTGTAATTAGCGGAATAGATATGACTACAGAATCTGCTATTGCAAAATTAATGTATTTATTAGGTGAAGATTTAACAGATAAAAGTTTTAAGAATTATTTTCAAAAATCTTTACGAGGAGAAATTAGTGAAAAATAATTTTACTATTATATATATTATTTTAACATAAAATAGACCTATTTATTTTTTGA
>JBLHGY010000059.1:0-9263 GCA_047616665.1 Polaribacter sp. | reverse complement strand
TAAACATTTTTTTAGCTGTTTTTACGCTGCCTTTTAAATGCAATGGTTTTATTTCATTTAGTATGTAATCTGTAATATTCATGCTCTACGAATATAGGATAAAATGATTTAATAATTTATATTTGTATTCTAATTTTAGACAATGACAAAGTTAAGCGTAAATATTAATAAAATAGCAACTTTACGAAACTCTCGTGGGGGTGATGTGCCAAATTTACTAAAAGTTGCTGTAGATATAGAGCATTTTGGTGGCCAAGGAATTACAATTCATCCAAGACCAGATGAAAGACATATTAAATACCAAGACGCTAGAGATTTGGTAGCTGTTGTAAAGACAGAATTTAATATTGAAGGAAACCCAATAAAGTCTTTTATAGATTTAGTTTTAGAAACGAAACCTACACAAGTTACTTTAGTACCAGATTCTATTCATGCAATTACTTCCAATGCTGGCTGGGATACTGTAAAACATCAATCTTTTTTAAAGGAAGTAATTCAAGAATTTAAACAAAACGGAATTAGAACTTCTATTTTTATAGACACAGATTTTAAGTTGATTGAGGCCGCAGCAGAAACAGGTGCAGACAGAATAGAATTATATACAGAAGAATTTGCTTCTCAGTTTCATTTAGGAAATAAAGAGGCTATAAAGCCATATACAGAGGCTGCAGTTTTAGCAAATAAATTGGGCTTAGGTATTAACGCAGGACACGACTTAAACTTAGAAAATATTAATTTTTTTAAACAGAACATCCCTAATTTAGCAGAAGTTTCAATTGGTCACGCCCTGATTACAGAAAGCTTGTACTTAGGTCTAGAAAATGTGATAAATATGTATTTGCATCGATTGAAATAGGTTCTAGTGATCACTAGGATTATAAAGTTTTAGCTGGCAGTAAGTATTGGAAACGGTAGTATGATGCTGCGTTTTTTTCTGAAAACATCTATTTAACAAGCAGCAATAATAACAGTAAAAAATGTCTAAAAACCCAATATTACATTCCACTATAAAAGGTGAAGGAGTTTCGTTATTAATCTTGCATGGTTATTTCGGAATGTCTGATAATTGGAAAACACTAGGAAACCAATTCTCTGAAGTGTATGAAGTGCATTTAATAGATCAAAGAAACCATGGCCGTAGTTTTCATGAAGATACTTTTGATTATGAAGTTTTAGTGGAAGATTTGTTTCATTATATTCAATACCATCAATTAGAGCAGGTATATATAATTGGGCATTCTATGGGGGGTAAAACGGCAATGTTGTTTGCGGTAATGTATCCAGAATTGGTTGAGAAACTAATTATTGTAGACATTTCTCCAAGAGAATACCAACCGCATCATAACGCAATTTTAGCAGGTTTAAATTCGATCGATTTTTCAGTAGATAATTCAAGGGGTAAAGTAGATAAGAAATTAACTGATTTAATTCCAGAATTGGGGGTGCGTCAGTTTTTGTTGAAAAATGTTTACTGGAAGGAAAAAGGACAATTAGCTTTTCGTTTTAATTTAGAAGCACTCACAGAAAATAACTCAGAAATAGGGGAAGCCTTGCCACCTTTTACTATTTATGAAAAGACCACTTTGTTTTTGAAAGGTGAGTATTCAGAATATATTACCGAGAAAGAGGAAGCAATAATCTCAGCACATTTTACCAATTCTAAAATAATTGAAATTAAAAATGCAGGCCATTGGTTGCATGCAGAAAATCCGACGCAATTTTATAGGGAAGTTTCTGATTTTTTGAGATAAATATTCGCTATAATAAGTGATTTTTTGAAAAGTTTTTTTCTTGTTATAGGCTCGTTTCAAATGGAATAAAAATTATTCTTTTAATATTTTTTTTACACGCGGAGAAATAGCTGTTAAGGTTTCATAAACAATAGTTTCTGAGATGTCAGATATGTTTTGTATCATTTTTTGGCTATTAAAGAGAGTTACTTCATCCCCTTCCTTGCAATCAATCTGGGTTACGTTTACCATAATCATATCCATGCAGACATTACCAATAATTTCAGCTTTCTGATTGTTTATAAGTACAAAACCTTTTTTATTCCCTAATTTTCTTGACAAACCATCTGCATGCCCAACAGGTATTGTTGCAGTTTTTGTAGCTTTTTTTGCTATAAATGCTCTATTGTATCCTACAGTATCTCCAGGCTTAATTTCATGAATTTGAGAAATAATAGATTTTAAATTATGGGTGTTTTTTAATTGTGCGGTTTCTTTGTCATCATTTCCAAAGCCATACAAACCAATGCCAATTCTTACCATATCAAATTGCGCTTTTGGGTAATTGATAACACCAGAAGTATTTAAAATATGTAATATTGGTTCATAGCCTAAATATTTACAGAAGTGTTGCACAATGCCTGTGAAATTATTAATTTGATTGCTATTGAAATTATTTTCACTTAAATCTTCACTAGCTGCTAAATGAGAGAAAAGAGATTGCACTTTTATATTATTTGTGTCTTTTATATGGGTTAAAATTTCTGGAATATCTGTATGCAAAAACCCCAATCTATTTAAACCTGTATTAAATTTTAGATGTACCGGGTAATTTATTAACGGAGCATTAGATGCAAGTTCTAAAAAAGCAGAAAAAATATTGAAATTATACAAGGCAGGTTCTAATCTATAAGCTACAATAGCTTGTAAATTTTGCAGATGTGGGTGTAAAACTAAAATAGGAGTTTGAATGCCCGCTTCACGCAAAGCAATACCCTCATGTGCATAAGCAACAGCGAAGTAAGCCACTTTGTCTTCTAAAAATTTTGCAACTTGTACGCCATCACTTCCATAACCAAACGCTTTTACAACCGCTAGAATTTTTGTTTCTGGCTGTAATTTTTGTTTAAAATAATTTAGATTGTGCACCAATGCACTTCCATTAATTTCTAAAACAGTAACATGATTATTCATTGTTATGCAAATTGTTATTCAGTTTTATTTTTATTAGATTTAGCGTGTTCAGTAGAAAAACCGTCTACTTTTTGTTTCTGTAAGGCTTTGTAATATGCAGCTCTGCTTAAAGGCTCATATTCTTCCATTTCACCCAGCATTACAATCTTATCATTTTGTGCTTTTCTAAAGCTATAGTGTGCTAAGTTACCAGTATGGGTGCAAACTGCATGTACTTTTGTAACATACTCTGCAGTGGCCATAAGTGCAGGCATTGGTCCAAAAGGATTTCCTTTAAAATCCATATCTAAACCTGCTACTATTACTCGAACACCTCTATTGGCCAAGTCGTTGCAAACCGCTACAATTTCATCATCAAAAAATTGTGCTTCATCAATACCAACAACATCTACATCATTCGCTAATAACAAAATATTAGAAGACACTGGCACAGGTGTAGAACGAATTCTATTATCATTATGAGACACAACTTCATCATCATCATAACGCGTGTCTAAAGAAGGTTTAAAAATCTCTACACTTTGCTTTGCAAATTGTGCGCGTTTTAGGCGTCTTATTAATTCTTCTGTCTTGCCAGAAAACATGGAGCCGCAGATTACTTCGATCCAACCAAATTGTTCTGTATGATTTACTGTATTTTCAAGAAACATTTTGTAATTTTAGGCTTTAGAGATTTAAATTTTGTGTTACTTTGGTAATTAACAAATTTATTAAAATTTACGAATAAAAAACGACCTCAACTTACAACTTATGCACAAAAAACTGGAAAGCGATTTAATTAGTTTAGCGCACAGCATTTTACAGATGAAAAATAAAGAGAATGTTTTTTTATTGAAACAAAAAGCACACGAAATTTATGAAAAATTATCTGTTTTAGCATTTGTTGAAGAGTATGTGAATACAACACCAGGGATAAAGGTAAAGAAAGAAGCGCTTATTTTAAAGGTTGAAGAGGCGTACAAAGTTAAAGACCAAAGCTCTAAGGAGGCAGATGAGGCTAAAAAGGTAGAAGTAATTGCAGAAGACTTTAAAGAAGTTCTTTTAGATGTTGAAAACGAAAAAACCAATGTAGATATTGAAAATAATTTTTCTGAAGAAGAAAAAAATCTTGAAGAAATTGAAGATCAAAGTATAGATAAAACAAAAGAATTTCTGGAAGTTGAGGAAATAACTGAAACAGAGCAACCTTTTAATGATTTAGAAAACTTAATTTTTGGAGATGCAGAAACAGAAAAACTTGAAGACCCTGCAGAAAATACTCAAGAGCGTAAAGATTTAACCTTAGAGGAAGAGTTAGAAGATACAATTCCTGTAGATATAATTGCTGATTTATTTGAGCCTTTAAAACCTTCATCTTTAAATGATAAATTACAGACCAATATTCAGATTGGTTTAAACGATAGAATTGTATTTGTTAAGAATTTGTTTGAAGGCAGTCAAGAAGACTTTAATAGGGTAATATCTCAGTTAAACACCTTTAAAACGGAAAAAGAAGCGAAAAAATTTATTACTAAAATGGTAAAGCCAGATTATAATTGGTCTGAACAGGAAGAGTTAGAAAACCGTCTAATAACTATTATCGAAAGAAGATTCGCATAAAAATATTGCCATTGAAACCTATCTTAATTCATACTCATTTTCACAAACGTAGAACAGGGATTACCCGAAGTATAGAGAATGTTTTGCCTTTTTTTGATATTAAATTTGAAACATATCTATTTGGTTATGGCGCAAAAGGAAAACATATTTCTATAAAAAATTTAAAAAATTTATTATTTTCTGATAGAGAAGTTGTGGTGCATTGTCATCGTAATAACGAAATTATTCGCATGCTTTTTTTTCGATTTTTAGGTGCAAAATTTAAGTTGATTGCAACTCGGCATGCAGAAACGATTCCGTCTGGTTTAACCATGAGGTTGCTAAAAAAATCAGATAAGGTGATTACTCTTATTGAAAGTATGAGTAAAAAACTAGGAATTGAAAATACAATTGTTGGGCATGGAGTAAATGTTAAGCTATTTAAGCCAAAAGAAAATGTTCAATTAAAAAACATCCCTCAAGAAAATATTATTTTATGTGCTGGAAGAGTTCGAAAAGCAAAAGGACATCTGGACTTATTAAATGCTGCAAAAGTTTTAAGAGAACACCAGAACTGGGCATTGGTAATTGTAGGTAAAGTAGATAAGCCTGGTTTTTTAGCAGAGTTAAAAGCAATTGCTAAAAATCATTTTATAGAAAATCAAGTTTTTTTTAGAGATGAAACTCTAGATATTATTTCTTTTTATCAAGCATCTAAAATTGCGGTAGTACCAAGTTATTCCGAAGGTTTTTCTCTAGTAACGGCAGAAGCTATGTCTTGTGGTTGTGCTGTAATTGCTACAAAAAACGTAGGAGTGCACTCTTCATTAATTACGCATGGCGAAAACGGGTATCTATTTGAAGCAGGAAATAGTGACGCGCTAGTAAGGCTATTGGAAAAAGCTATAAAAAATAAAGCACCACTTTTAGGATTCCAAGCAAGACAAGAAATTTTAGAAAATTGGAGTGCAAAAAAAGAAGCAGAACGTTTAATCGATATGTATTTGACATGATAAAAAATATAGGATATTTTATAGTTTTAGCGTTTTTATTTAGTTGCAAGGCTGTAATTAAAGTGCAAGAATTTCAAAATAAAGAGGTGCCTGAAGCTCCAAACTACCTGAATGAAGAAAATTGGGCAGTCTTACCATCTACGTATTCAGTAGACTTAAAAGAATTTGAAACGAAGTCAATAGACTCTTTAAAAGCAGATGTTTTTTACGTGTATCCAACATTAAATACTTCTAAAGAAGATTTGCGTTGGAATGCGCCAATAGCAGATTTAGAACAACAAGATAAAGTTTTAAATAAAGTAGTTTTATTTCAAGCTTCAGCTTTTATAACTTCGGGTAAATTGTATGTACCTTATTATAGGCAGGCACATTTAAGATCTTACAGTATGTTAGAAAAAGGAGGAAAAAAAGCTCTGCTACTTGCGTATTCGGATGTTAAAAAAGCCTTTGAAGTGTATCTAAAAAAGTATAATAATGGCAGGCCAATTATTATTGCAAGCCATAGTCAAGGCTCTACGCATACTAAATTTTTATTACGGGACTTTTTTGATGATAAGCCTTTACAGCAAAAGTTAATTGCAGCGTATGTTATAGGAACTGTGATGAAGCCTAATTTATTTAAAACCATAAAACCAATGATAAAGCCTAACGAAATAGGCGGTGTTCTCGGTTGGAATACTTTTAAAAAAGGGAGTTATCCAAAGAAAAAAGATGTATTTAAAGGCAGTATAACCTCCAATCCTGTTACTTGGGATACTACAAAAACTACAGAGTTATATCAACACAAAGGTTTTTTGTATTCAAATAAAAAAATATACAAAAGAGCTTTAAAAGTAGAAATTACAGATGGTTTGGTTTGGAGTACAAATCCTATATTTCCAATGCGTTTATTCATGTCTTTTGTGAAAAATTATCATGTTGGAGATATCAATCTTTTTTGGCAAGACATTCGAGAAAATGCAGAACTAAGAACCCGCACTTGGCTTGAAAAAAATTAACTTAGTTTTACTTTTAATGCTGCCACAACACGCTTACTGTTTCCTATGAAAATTTCATTATCAATAATAAAAACAGGACGTTTCAAAAAAGTATATTCGTCCAATAGATATTGTTTGTAATTCGTTTCAGAAATAGTTTTACTTTTTAGATCTAGAGACTTGCAGAGTCGTGCGCGTTTGTTAAATAGGTTTTCATAACTGCCGGAAAGCGCATACATTTCTGCTAATTGAGTTGCATTTATAGGATTCGATTTTATCTCTTGTAGTTCAAAACCATCCGTATTTACTTCCTTTAAAATGCGCTTACAAGTATCACAAGTTTGTAAAAAATAGACTTTTTTCATTTGAATCAATTATATTTGTTTCACCAAAAATAAACATAAAAATGAAGATACAATTCGAGGTTTTAAGAATATCTAGAGATTTAGTAATAAAAGAACTAGAAGGTTTAACTTTAGATCAAATTCATGCAGTCCCTGCTGGGTTTAAAAATAGTATTGCATGGAATGTAGCTCATTTAGTGGTTACACAACAATTATTACATTACAAATTATCAGGCTTAAATTGTTTGTGTCCGGATGAATTAATAGAAGGATATAAGAAAGGAACAGTGCCAGAAAAAGATTTTACAGAAGAGGAGTTTGATGAAGTAAAAGACTTGTTTTTGGGCTTGCCAAACACATTGGAAGAAGATTTTGAAGCAGGTATTTTTGAAAATTATATTGCATATCCAACAAGTACTGGTTTAAACATAGATAGTATAGAAACTGCTTTATTATTTAATAATTATCATGAAGGTATTCACTACGGAATAATAAGGTCTATAAAGAAATTTTTATAGAAGCTATTTATAGTTTTCTATTTTTATTAGTTCCTCAAAAAAAAAGATTTTACTGTAATTTAAGAGAACTTTACTTACCAATTTGGGTTATTTTAAATCGAGTAAGAGGTGCTATTTACAGCGTTTCTAAAGCATGAAAAACAGTCTAATAAATGAAATTTAATACCAAAACCATTCACGGAGGTCAAAAGCCAGAACCTGCAACAGGTGCTATAATGCCGCCCGTTTTCATGACTTCAACTTATGCACATTCAAGTCCGGGAGAACCGCAAGAATATGAGTATTCAAGAGGAGGAAACCCAACAAGAACTGCACTAGAAAATAGTTTTGCAGCAATAGAAAATGGAACACATGGTTTTGCGTTTTCATCTGGCATGGCTGCTATAGATTGTGTTTTAAGAACACTAAAGCCAGGAGACGAGGTAATTGCTGGAGATGATTTGTATGGCGGGACGTATAGAATGTTTACAAGATTATTTGAAAAATACGGATTAGAATTTACATATGTAGATATGGATGATGTTGCGAATGTAACACATGCAATTACAGGAAAAACGAAATTAGTTTGGATAGAAACACCTACGAATCCGTTAATGAAAATTGCAGATATTGAAGCAATTTGTTCTGCCGTAAAAGAGGTAAATGATACTGTTTTAATTGCAGTAGATAATACATTTGCAACACCCTATTTGCAAAGACCCTTAGATTTAGGTGCAGATATTGTAATGCATTCTGCAACAAAATATTTAGGCGGTCATTCAGATTTAATAATGGGTGCATTAATTGTAAAAGATGCAAACTTAGCCAAAGAAGTCCATTTTATTCAGTTTGCTGCAGGGGCAATTGCGAGCCCAATGGATTCTTTTTTAGCTTTAAGAGGTATAAAAACATTACATATTAGAATGCAACGTCATTGCGAAAACGGACGTGCGGTTGCTAATTTCTTAAAAAAGCATCCTAAAGTTGGTAGCGTTTATTATCCGGGTTTAGAAGAGCATCCGAGTTATACAATTGCTAAAAAGCAAATGAAAGATTTTGGAGGTATGGTTTCATTTCGTTTAAAAGATGATAGCAAAGAAGCAACTTTTAAATTCTTAAAAAACACAAATGTTTTTACATTGGCAGAGTCTTTAGGTGGTGTAGAAAGTTTAGTGAATCATCCAGTAACAATGTCACATGCTTCCATACCAGAAACAGCGCGTTTAAAAATAGGAATTACAGATGCATTAATTCGTTTGAGTGTTGGTATAGAAGATGAAGAAGATATACTAGCAGATTTAGAGCAAGCTTTAAATTTATAAGAAGTTCTTAAAACTAAAAAAGGGATGAAATTATTTAATTTCATCCCTTTTTTAGTTTACTAATTTTCAATTAAAATAACCCATTTATCTGAGAATCTATTCTATCTATAACATAACCTAAATCTTCTTGATTGGTTACAAAATCTAAATTATCTACGTCAATTACTAAGAGTTTTCCTTTTTTATAAGTAGAAATCCATGCTTCATAACGTTCGTTTAATCTACTTAAATAATCAATGGAAATAGAGTTTTCATATTCTCTACCACGTTTATGAATTTGTCCTACTAACGTAGAGATATCTGCGCGTAAGTAAATTAATAAATCTGGTGGTTTTACTAAATTTTCCATCAATTCAAATAAAGAACTATAGTTGTTATAATCTCTATTTGTCATTAAGCCCATTGCGTGCAAGTTAGGGGCAAAAATTCGTGCATCTTCATAAATAGTTCTATCTTGAATAATGTTTTTTCCAGATTCTCTTAATTCTAAAATCTGTCTAAAACGACTATTTAAAAAATATACTTGTAAATTAAAAGACCAACGCTCCATCTCTGTATAAAAATCATCTAAATAAGGATTTTCATCTACAGACTCATAATGAGGTTTC
>JBLHGY010000058.1:0-9535 GCA_047616665.1 Polaribacter sp. | reverse complement strand
CCCAGTAAAGCATCATCCAATACTTTTTTTACCGATTTTTGATAATCTTTTGTAATATAGGTTTTCACTAGTTCTTTCCCGAATACTTCCTTTTTTTTAAATCCAGTAATTTTTTCAGAAGTCTGGTTCCATTCATTAACTAATCCCTTACTATCAATACCAAAGATAGGAGCATTCGCTGTGTCAATCAATAGTGTTAATTCAAGTGCTACACGTTCTGCTTCAGACCGATAACTATCCAGCTCTTTTTGAAATATAAGTTCTTTTTTAGCAATAGCTAATTCATCTGCTCTTTTTCCTTTTTCCTCATTTTGAAATGCAAGCTCTTTGTTAGCAATAGCTAACTCATCTGCTCTTTTTCCTTTTTCTTCATTTTGAAATGCAAGTTCTTTGTTAGCAATGGCTAATTCATCTGCCCTTTTTTCTTTCTCATTGTTTTGAAATTCAAGTTCTTTGTTAGCGAGCACTAATTCATCTGCTCTATTATCTTTCTCTTTGTTTTGAAATGCCAGTTCTTTGTTAGCGAGCACTAATTCATCTGCTCTTTTTTCTTTCTCTTTATATTGGAATGCAAGTTCTATATCAGCAATGCTTAATTCATCTGCTCTTTTTTCTTTTTCCTTATTTTGAAATGCCAGTTCTTTGTTAGCGAGCACTAATTCATCTGCTCTATTATCTTTCTCTTTGTTTTGAAATGCCAGTTCTTTGTTAGCGAGCACTAATTCATCTGCTCTTTTTTCTTTCTCTTTATATTGGAATGCAAGTTCTTTATTAGCGAGCACTAATTCATCAGCTTGATTTAAAAGAATTTCTTTTTGTTTAATTTGGTTACTTATATCAAACATAATAGAAACAAACCTAATTATTTTTCCATTTAAATCTTTAAAAGGCATAATGGTTATATCCATCCAATAGCATTCTTCAGTTCCATTTCTCTTATTTAAGACTTCACCTTTAAAAACTCCCCCAGAAACAATAGTAGTAATCATATCAGTAAAAAAAGCTTCAGGTTGTTTTCCGCTCTTCAATATTCTATGGTTTTGACCAATTAATTCTTCCCTTGGATATCCGTAAATTTCACAAAAGTTATCGTTTACAAATAGAATATTAAAATCAGCATCAGTTTCTGAAACGATAGCTACCTTATTTAAATAAAAACTTTGTTGCTCAAGCTCAGCTTTAATCTTTCTTAATTCCCATGAATTTTCACCTTTAGTTTTATTTTGGGAGGTAATTTGTTTTTGAGCAGTATCTAAACTATTAATAGTTTGGTATAACTCTAACTTCCCATCTTTAACTAGGAACTCAGCTTCAGCTCGTACTTTTGTTTCATTTTTTAGCTTTTTATTTAATTTAATTTTATCCTTTTCAGTTTTGGTAATATCTGTAAAAGATACACCTATGTTCTTTTTAGAGACTTTCCATACTGAAACGAAATAATACTTATCAAATGCAGCACCATAATTTTTAAAACGAAGAGGCTTTCCTGTTTTATCAACCTTAGCGAAGGAGGTAAACCAATTCTCTTCTATTTTATCAACTACAGAAGATACTTTTTTATTTACTAATTGCTTCTTAGTTTTACCTAAAAAATTTGCGAAAGAGGTATTTATTGCACGAATATAGAAATCTATAGGTTGATTATTCTTATCATAAATAAGTTCTATAACTTCAACCATTTCTGACATGTTATCAAAGAAATTTTCATAATGGTCTTCTTTTAAAGGTCTAATATCAGAGTTTTTTAACTCCTTTAGTTCTTTTTCTAATTCTTCATATGAACTTTTACCCATAGTGTTATTGTCTTTAAATTCAGCCTAATAGCAGTTTAAATTTATGTTTTTTACTTGAGGAATTACGGTCTAAATATAAAAATAGTTCACTCAATTTATATTAAGCTTTCTAAAAGCTATTATTTAGGTTCTTGTGACTTTCATTATCTATATAATTGTTTGCGGACATGTGTCTAAAACTTAATTATAAAATTATATTATTTCAATAAAAGAACTAGTGCTCTGTAAGTTATAACTTTTTAATGACTAAGTCAAGGAGTTTTTTCTCATTAAACATAAAAAAACCACCCTAGAAGAGTGGTTTTTTTATGTTTAATGAATACTAAAAATTATTTAGCATCTTGTTCTAATAAATCAAAGAACTGATTTAATTTAGGCATAATAATAATTTTTGTTCTTCTGTTTTTTGCTCTATTCTCTGGGGTATCGTTGTCAGTTAATGGCACGTATTGGCTTCTGGCTGCAGCAATTAATCGATTTGGTACTACACCAAACTTGTATTGTAAAATTCTTGTTATAGCAGTTGCTCTTAAAGCAGATAAATCCCAATTGTCTTGAATAATAGTCCTTTTAATTGGAGAGTTATCTGTATGTCCTTCAATCATTACTTCCATTTCTGGTTGGTCATTTATAACCTTAGCAATTTTTTCTAAGACCGTATATGCACCCTCAGTTACATTGTAACTTCCGCTTTTAAATAATAATTTATCTGAAATAGAAATAAAGACTACGGTTTTTTCAACATTAACTTCTATGTCTTCATCTTGAATACCTTCTGTTAAGTTTTTAGTTAAATGAAATTTTATAGCAAGGTTTAAAGAATCTTTTTGTGTCATTGCATCTCTAACACCATTAATATATTTGTCTTTTTCGCTTAGTTGGGCAATTACATTATTTATTCCTTCAGTAGAAGATTGTGTTAAAACGGTCAAGTTTTCAACCTGCTTTAAAGCTGTTTTTTTATCTTCTTGCAAGTACTTTACTTGTTCCGCTAAATTAGATGCCTTTGCAACATCTTTTTCATTTTGAATTAAACACTTCTGTAAAGTTGTTTTTACAGCTAGTAATTTTTCTTCTGTTGCTGTTTTTTCTGTCTGCAAGGCTGCGAAGTCTTTTTTTGAAACACAAGAACTAACTAAAACTGCAGATAATAAGAGTAAAGATATTTTTTTCATCCTTTTAAAACTTAATGGTTTAACTTTTATACAAATTTAACAAAATGGCTCAATAAAAAGTATGATTATCAATAAATTGTGACAAAATTATACACTATTTTTGTTTTCTTACTAGTTTCCTATGAAATATTTTTATTTACTTTTTCTTTTTTTAATTTTATTAGTATTTTCAACATGTGAAAAAGCAGTGGTTTCTCAAGATTATATCTTGCAAGGACCGGTTTTTGGCACTACTTATAAAATTACGTATTTAAACGCCAATGCTAATTATCAGAAAAGCATAGATAGCCTGTTTTTAAAGATGAATTCCTCTTTGAGTACATACATACCAACTTCGGATATTTCTAGAATAAATAACGGCGAGACAAATGTAATTATAGACGATTATTTTGCTGAAGTTCTTGATAAATCAAAACAAATATTTTTAGAGACCAATGGTTTTTTTGATCCTACAGTTGGTAATTTAGTAAATGCATGGGGTTTTGGTCCAAAAGATGAAAGGATAAATTTAACTGAAAGCCAATTGAAAGCCCAAATGCAGTTTGTTGGTTTAGATAAAGTCAAACGAATAGCGTATAAAGTAGTTAAAGAAAGTGCAGAAATTTATTTAGACTTTAATTCTATTGCAAAAGGTTTTGGAATTGATGTGATAGCGCGTTTTTTAGACTCAAAAATAATAGGTAATTACTTAATTGAAATTGGTGGAGAAATTAGAACAAATGGTTTTAAGAAAAACCAACAACCTTGGATTATAAAATTAGTAGACCCTATAGCTGCAGATGACAGTTCTGGTTTTAAAAATATAAATTTATCTAATAAGTCTATGGCTACTTCTGGTAACTATAGGAAGTTTAGAATTTCAGATTCAGGTATAAAATATGTGCATACTATCAATCCGAAAACAGGTTCTGCTAGCGAAAGTAATTTGTTAAGTGTTTCTGTCATTGCAGATTTAGACTGCGCAGACGTAGATGCTTATGCAACTGCTTTTATGGCAATGGGTTTAGAGAAGACAAAAGTATTTCTTTCAAAAAATACGCAATTAGAGGTGATTTTACTTTTTGTAAATGCTGAAGGAAATTTAGCGGAATATTCTAATTATAACTTATAGCAAACAGGTAGTATCTCATTTTTCATTAAACAATATTTTTCTATTTTTTCTAAAGTTATTTTTTTTGTGTAGTCCACTTCATCAACCTTAAAACCAATACTTCGTAGTTTGTCAAAATAATCACGCCCATATACTCTTACGTGGTCATATTGTCCAAATAGCTTAGCGCGTTCTTTTCTATCTGTAATCGTATCATCTTCAAAAGTTATGGCTTTAGACAAGTCTTGTGGAATTTGAAAAATGCCAAATCCGCCTGGTTTTAAAACTCTATACAGTTCTTGCATTGCTTTTGTATCATTAGAAATATGCTCTAAAACATGATTGCAAAAAACAATATCAAATTCGTTTTCTTTAAAAGGTAAATCGCAAATATCTGCTTTTACATCTGCAATAGGAGATTCTAAATCGGAGGTAATATAGTTTAGATTTTGCTGTTTTCTAAAAATATCTAAAAAGCACTGTTCTGGAGCAATATGTAATACTTTCAGCTTTTTTGTAGCCGTGAAGAAAGTAGTGTTATCTCTTAAAAAAAGCCATATTAAGCGATGTCTTTCTAAGGAAAGAGTAGATGGTGAAAGTGCGTTTTCTCTTTGTTTACCATAGCCGTAAGGCAAAAACTTTCGAAAACTTTTACCATCTATAGGATCTGTAAACTTGTCACCTTTTAAATACCAGGAAATTAAAGGTCTAACGATATAACTGGCTTTTATTAGCCAGGGTCTTGGTATTGTATTTAGGATTGATTTAAAGATTTTCATAGTGTTTGCACTAAAAAATTAGTGTCTATTTACTGTCGAAATTCATCCTCTTCATTCGTAATAATTCCCAAAGCTTCATGCACATACTTAAAAGTAGAAAGTAATTCTGGTTTCCCATTTAAAATAGCAACATCATGCTCAAAATGCGCCGAAGGTTTGCTGTCTAAAGTTGTAATTGTCCAACCATCTGAATGTTGTCTTATCTTGTGCGTACCTAAATTTGTCATCGGTTCTATAGCAACCACCATTCCTTCTACAAACTTTTTTCCTCTACCTCTTTTACCGTAATTTGGCATTTCAGGATCTTCGTGCATATCTCTACCTAGACCATGGCCAACTAATTCTCTAACTACACCATAACCTCTGTCTTCTGAGAATTTCTGAATTGCATATCCAACATCACCAACTCTGTTTCCTGCTTTAAACGCTCTAATACCCTCGTATAAACTCTCTCTGGTAACATCTAATAGCTTTTTAGTTTCAGGATCAATTTCACCTACAGCAAATGTGTACGCATGATCCCCATAAAAACCATTTTTCTTAGCGCCACAATCTATCGAGATAATATCGCCTTCTACTAAGGGTTTTTTATTCGGAATTCCGTGAACTACTTGAGAATTCGGACTCATACAAAGTGTATTCGGAAAGTCATACAGTCCTAAAAAACCAGGAATTGCCCCTTCTGATCGAATGAAGTCTTCTGCTAATTTATCTAAATAAAGGGTTGAAACACCAGGTTTAACTTCTTTTGCAAGCATTCCAAGCGTTTTAGAAACTATTAGAGCACTTTCGCGCATAATTTCTATTTCTTCTTTGGTTTTAATTTTAATCATTTTAAAAAATTGAACCACAAAGTTAATATAATTTAAGGAAATAAGTTCCTTGTAAATTTAAGTATACGGAACAAAAGAAGATATATACAGCATCTTATTTGCTTTTATCGTAAGAATGTTTGTAAGCTTTACCAGAAACAATTTTTAGCATGTCTTTTTCTAAAGATTCTCTAGCATATTCAACATAACGTCCAATCTCTATTCCTTTTTTATAAAAAATAAATGTTGGCACTCTTTTTATATCTAAACCTTCTTGTAAATTATCAGGTGTTTTTTTAGAACGATTTACAGTTATTAAATCTATTTTTTTAAGGTTAAAACCTGCTAATTCTAATATTTTATAAAAATGGGGTGTTTCCCGCTTACTGTCTCCACACCATGTGCCCATAAAACCTTTAATAGTAACTCCTTTTAGGGCTTTGTTTAATGCGACAATTGTTGCTTCGTTTGGTGTATAATTATCAAAGTTTTTCACGAACCAACTATTGTATGGAGCTTGAGTAAAAGAAGCTTTATTCGCATAGCCAATTAAATGACCACTTTTGTTTTTTGCTGCCGTTATTTCTTTTTGTGAACTACAAGATGTTAATGCGATTATGCATAAGAATAAAAATATTTTTTTCATTTTATAATAGGGATTTTTGTGTCATTTCTTTTGGCTGTACAACATTTAATAAGTCTAAAATAGTGGGTGCAACATCACCTAGTATACCACTTTTTATAGATTTAATTTCTGTATCAATTAGAATGAATGGAACAGGATTTGTTGTGTGTGCAGTATTAGGGGAACCATCAGGATTCATCATGGTTTCACAATTACCATGGTCTGCAATTAATAAGGTAGCGTAGCCATTTTTTAAGCCCGTTTCAATCACTTTTTTTGCACATTCATCTACAGTTTCGCAAGCTTTAATTGCCGCTTTCATAATTCCTGTATGACCTACCATATCTCCGTTTGCAAAATTTAAACAAACAAAATCTGCCTCCGCTTTTTCCAAGTCCTCACACAAAGCATCCGTTAATTCGTATGCGCTCATTTCTGGTTGTAAATCGTATGTTGCAACCTTTGGTGAGTTTTTTAAAATTCTAGATTCCCCTTCAAAAGGAGCTTCTTGTCCGCCAGAAAAGAAAAATGTAACATGCGGATATTTCTCTGTTTCTGCAATTCTAATTTGCTTTTTACCTGCTTTAGCTAACACTTCTCCAAGTGTGTTTTTAATATTATCACTATTGTAAATTACATTAATACCTTTAAAACTTTCATCATATAAAGTAATTGTTGTGAAGTATAAGTCCAATTTCTTCATTCCAAACTCTGGAAAATCATTTTGAGACAATACATTTGTTAATTCTCTTCCTCTATCTGTTCTATAGTTGAAAAATAAAACAACATCTCCTTCTTTTATTTTTGTTTTTGGCGTACCAGTTGCATCTGTTACAATAATAGATTTATGAAATTCATCTGTAATTCCTGCTGTGTAGTTGGCATTCATTTCAGCAACTGCATCTGTAGTTTTTGTACCAACTCCATTTACTAAACCATCATATGCTTCTTTAACTCGCTCCCATCTGTTGTCTCTATCCATTGCATAATAACGTCCAGTTACAGAAGCCAATTCTCCCGTACTTTCTTTCATATATTCTTGAATATCATTTATAAAATAGGTTCCAGATTTAGGATCACAATCCCTACCATCTGTAAATGCGTGTAAATACACATTATCTACTTCATTATTTTTAGCAACATCTAAAATTCCTTTTAAATGATTAATGTGTGCATGAATTCCACCGTCAGAGACTAAACCTAGCAAGTGCAAATCTTTATTATTTTCTTTGGCATACTTAAAAGTATCTAATAATACTTTTTCTTTACCTAAAGTTTCCTCTTTAACAGCTTTATTAATTCTGGCTAAATTTTGATATACAATCCTACCAGCACCTAGATTCATGTGGCCAACTTCAGAATTTCCCATTTGACCATCTGGCAAACCAACATGCAAACCATCGGTTCTTAATTCAGCATGCGGATACTTGTCATACAAACCGTTTATAAAAGGTGTTTTTGCATTGTAAATAGCAGATACTTTTGGATCTTGGGTAATTCCCCAACCATCTAAAATCATTAAGATTACTTTCTTATTCATGGTCTATAATTGAAAGGTAAAAATAAGAAAGTTTTTTGTTTTTTTCTTAGAATTTCACGAAACCGATAGCGTAATTCAATATATCTATATGAAGTATTCTTTTCTGAAAAGAATTATGAAGAGCTGTTCTGATTTTATAATGCTACAAAAGTTGTTTTTAACGAATTTTAAATAAGGAATTACTGTTTTAATGTGTAATTTTGTAGGAATAATTCAATATATTCATGAATATACACTTTCAATTGAATGATGTCACAAAAAAACTACCAAAACACTTACATAAGTTTGTTGTAAAACAACCTTATGAAGAATACACAGCACAAAGCCAAGCAGTTTGGAGGTATGTAATGCGCATTAATATCGATTATTTAAGCAAAGTTGCACATAATTCTTATGTAACAGGACTTGCCAAAACAGGAATTTCAACTGAGAGAATTCCTTATATGGATGGGATGAATCGCATTCTAAAAGATATTGGTTGGGCAGCGGTTTCTGTAGATGGTTTTATTCCACCAAACGCATTTATGGAGTTTCAGGCATATAATGTTTTAGTTATTGCATCAGATATGCGAACTATAGATCATATTGAGTACACTCCAGCACCAGATATTATTCATGAAGCAGCAGGGCATGCACCAATTATTGCAAATCCGGAATATGCAGAATATTTAAGACGTTTTGGCGAAATTGGATGCAAAGCAATTTCTTCAGCCAAAGATTTTGAAATGTATGAAGCTATTCGTCTTTTGTCTATTTTAAAAGAGGACCCTAATTCTTCAGAAAAAGAAACAATTGAAGCGCAACAAACAGTGGAGTATTTACAAGATAATATGGGCGAATTGTCTGAAATGGCGCAAATAAGAAACTTACACTGGTGGACTGTAGAATATGGTATGATAGGCACTTTAGAAACGCCTAAAATTTATGGAGCAGGTTTGTTATCCTCTATTGGTGAGAGCGCTTGCTGTATGAAAGATGAAGTAAAGAAGAGACCCTATACTATTGAGGCTGCAGATGTAAATTTTGATATTACAAAACCGCAACCACAATTATTTGTAACACCAGATTTTGCACACTTGAGTCTTGTCTTAGAGCAATTTGCAAATAAAATGGCTATTAGAAAAGGTGGGGTAAAAGGGTTGCAGAAACTAATAAATTCTAAAAATAGAGGTACTATTGAGTTGAGTACAGGAATTCAAATTTCAGGAGTCTTTACGCAGGTAATCGCAGACGAAAACAACAAGCCTATTTATTTTCAAACTGCCGGTTTAGCGGCACTTTCAAATAGAGATAAAGAACTTATTGGGCATGGTGTAGAAAAGCATCCAAATGGTTTTGGAAGTCCTATTGGTAAATTGAAAGGAATTAATATTCCTATTGAGAATATGAGTCCAAGAGATTTAGAAGCGTATCAAATTTTTGAAGGTAAGAAGGTTTCTTTAGAATTTGAAGGTGGAATAAAAGTAGCTGGAGATATAATTACAGGAACGAGAGATCTAAGTGGTAAAATATTATTAATCTCTATAGAAAACTGCACTGTTAGCTATAAAGAGACTATTTTATTTAAACCAGAAGACGGAATTTACAATATGGCAGTTGGTAAAGAGGTGATTTCTGCTTTTGCAGGCGCCGCAGATATAAGCTCTTTTCAAGATGAGGGTGAAGTTTCTAAAACGAAAACACGAAAAATAAGATATACAAATAAGGAAAAGGAATTGTAT
>JBLHGY010000057.1:0-9576 GCA_047616665.1 Polaribacter sp. | reverse complement strand
TGGATTAAATTGGATAATAAGGAAAATCTAGATAAAGCTACACTACAAAATATAGCCTTAATTGAAAGTACTGTAGAAACGATGGATCAATTAATTATTAATATATTAAAATATTCTGAAGTAGGAATTGTAAATGGGAAAGAGGAGGATGTTGATTTAAATTTGATTTTAAAAAAACTAAAAACTGTTATGGTTACATCAGAAAATACAACAATTAATATTTTATCAAAGTTACCAAAAGTTAAAGGGGATACTACAAAATTTCAGCAATTATTTCAGAATCTAATAAGTAATGCAATTAAATTTAATAGAGAAAAAAAAGGTATTGTAGAGATAGATTACATAGAAAAAAAATCATTTCATCAATTTTCGGTTAAAGATAATGGAATTGGAATTGCAAAAAAATATCACAAACAAATATTTAAAATATTTGAATCATTAAATAAAAGTAAAGATTCTTCGGGTATTGGTTTATCTATTGTTAAAAAAATAGTTGATTTATACGAAGGAAATATCTGGTTAGAAAGTAAACCAAACATCGGAACAACTTTTTATTTTACAATTAAAAAATAAATAATATTGCTATTATATTAGTATGTTCGTCTAGTAAGAAACTGCGTTCAACTAAATCTTACTTCTTATAGTTTAAAATAAATAAATATGGAACAACCAAATTTAGAATATATTAATCGATTAGCAAGGGGAGATGAAACTATTAAAAAAGAACTCATAAATATTATAAAAACAGAGTTTCCAGAAGAAAAAAAAGAATACTATGCTAGCATAGAATCAGGAGTTTTTAAAAGAATAGAAGAAAATGTTCACAGACTTAAACATAAAATTAGTATTTTAGGTCTTATTAAAAACTATGAAATAGCTAATGAGTTTGAAACTAATCTTCGAAAATTAGATTTAAATGGACAAGAAGATTTTGAGAAAATATTACGATTAATAACTCAATACATAAAAACTATTTAAATTTTATGAAATGTATTATTATAGACGATGAAAAAACAGCTAGAGTCATTCTAAAAACTCTTTGTAACGAAATTAAATCATTAAAAGTTCTTGAAGATTTTCCGAATGCAATTCAGGCAATAAAGTATTTAAATAAAAATCAAGTTGATCTTATATTCTTAGATATTCATATGCCAGATTTTAATGGATTAGATTTTATCAGAAGCTTAAAAAATCCACCAAAAATTATTTTAATAACTTCAGATCCAAATTTTGCATTAGAGGCGTTTGAATACGATTTTATAATAGATTATCTCTTAAAACCTCTTGAATTTAACCGATTTAAAAAAGCAATTGAAAAGGCAAGTCTTAAAGAATTAAGTGCTATTTCAACTAAAATTAACACGTCTATTAATACAGAAATAGAAAATGATTTTTATATTAGTATAGATAGAAGGTTGATAAAAATAGACTTACCAAGCATTTATTTGATTGAAGCTAAAGGAGATTATATTAAAATTAAAACAGAAAGCAAGGATTATATAGTGCATTCTACACTTAAAAAAATAGAAGAAAAATTGCCCGATGCTTTATTCTTAAAAATTCATAGATCTTTTATTATTAATATCAAAAAAATTATCGATATCGAAGATAATAGCGTTTTAATAAAGAAAGATGTTATTCCAGTAAGTAGATCAAAACGTCCAGAATTAATGAAGCGTTTAGACTTACTTTAACTGTTCGTCTATATAAATATTACCTTTAGTCTATCGTTAAAGAGGTAAAGACGAATATTAATAAATTCACTTATTTTACTTAGTATTTTTATGGTATAAAATTTATATCATGAAAAATTTAATCTTTATCGTTATCTCGACGTTAATTGTATCAATAAATGCTCAAAATCTTCTACATTTTGATACTACGTATTCAAACGAAATAGAAAGTTTATATACTGCTATTAATATAGGGGATGAAGAAACACTTATTAGCACTTCATTAAACCCAGGTTTTATAACAATAGATCATAAAGACCTTATTAAGGATTTAGATCGCATGAATACGGCCGTTGAGAATGATTTAGAAACATTTCATTATCAAGACAACAAAACTCAAAAAATTCATATTCCCCAAGCCCATAGCAAACTACAAGCGATAACTTACAATTTTGGTACTACAGCAAACTTTATTATTTTTTCAGGAGCAGGAGCCGTTGCTAATACTGGAGTTTCAACATTTACAGGAGATGTTGGTTCTCATGCTGGTGCTATAGCAGGTTTTGGAGCGCCTTCCGTTTTAAATGGAACCATAGAAAATGAAAATCCAGTAACTTTACAAGCCTCTTTAGACTTAGCTGCTGCATGTATTCAACTTCAAAATACGGCAACAACAGTAGCAAATCATATTGTAAACTATGGAAATGGAGAAACGCTACTTCCAGGAGTATATGCAGCAGGAGCTGCCGCAACGCTTACTGGAGCTTTAACATTAGATGCTCAGGGAGATGTGGACGCTGTCTTTATTTTTAAAATTAACGGAGCATTTGCGGCAGCTGCAGGATCATCAATTATTTTAATCAATGGAGCCTCATCAGATAATGTTTATTTTATTGCGATTGGGGCAGTTGCTTTAGGTGCAGGCAGTTCAATGTTTGGCACCTTTATAGGGTATCCAGGAGCAGTTTCAGCCGTTGGAGGAGTTGCTCTAGAAGGTAATTTGTATGCTACTGCAGGAGCTATTGCAGTAGATACTATGGTAGGGGCGATTCCTGTAGCGACTCCTGCATATAATTATCTAGGTGAATATACCTCGAATGGTACTCCGCTTTATTTAGAAGATCCTAGCGATGTTGTTTCTACAGCAACTCAAGAAACGATAAGCAACTCACTTCCTGATGATTACCCAGTTCCGGAATACAACCCACAATATATTACTTCAAGTTATGATACCAATCTTAAAATTGAGGGGAGTACAGACGTTTTGGTAACATTTGTAAGTGAAGGAGTGGATGCTAAAAATGCTTTAGGGTTTTACACTTATGATATAAATAACCCGTCTGCTACAGCACCAACCAAAGACGATATTACTATTATTTTTCCAAATGTTTCAGGGTTATTAAGTGGTGGTGGTTTGCAAGTTGGAGACAAAGTAAATATTGGATCTTTTGAGGCAGGAACAGGAATCGGTTGGGTATTAATAGCAGACGCTTGGAATTCGACTGATGCAGAAGTAGGAGATAGTGCATGGGAATTATATTCAAATCCTGATTATAACCCAGAAACAGATACGTCTCTAAGACTTCATAATGTATTATTAGAGGATGCAGTTAACGAGAGAATTGTTTTGGGTTTTGAAGATGTTTTAAGAGATGATAATTCTTGTGATAACGATTTTAATGATGCAATTTTTTATATAACTGCAAGTGCATATGAAGAAATAAATACAAATAATTTTGCAGATATAACTAGTGCATATGACGTATCATCAGGAAGTGAGGGTGGATTAGAAAGTAATGGATCTTTAGCGAGTCTAATTGCAAAAAGAAATTTTAAAAGAAAAAAAGAAGGAAACCCTTTGAAACATATAGAAAATCAACAAGAGTTTATAAAAAGTAATCTAGAAAAAAAACAGTTCGGTACCTCCTTAATGGATTACCTACCAGAATCAGGAATGTATCGAACAGAAACGGCATCAGTTTCAAGTCCAGATGATTTGATAGGACTAACGAATGCAGATGAAGTTTTTTCTGTTGATTATTATCTTAATTCTACAAGAGTATCTGCTGTTTTGGCTACTTCTACAACTGGTAAAATTTACGATCACTCTAAAGTAATCTGTGATAGATTGAATAGTGCTAGCTTAGAAGATATAAGAACGGTTTTAGTAAGAGGTCATCAAATTATTAGCTCAAAAATAAAACAAGCTGAAGGTCAAGTTGAATATACGCTAAGCTTCTCAATAAAATTAGGGAATGTGGCAAATGAACTATTTAGTTTTTGGAATATTGATCAATACCCAGTAGGAGATTATCAGAATTTTCAAATTTGGGGAAGTTCATTTTCGCAAGTGTTTTCCATTGCAAATTATATTTTAGATAAGCATACTGAAAAAAACGGTTTGATAAGTACCGTCGAGAAAAATGTAATTCCAAATGTATTTGTAAAATCTGGAGAATATGTAAATGGCTTTATAAATTTAAATATAATAAATAAAACAAATGAAACTTCTATCGACTTCTCTGGAAGCTTTGCAGAAACTGAAGTTTCTGACCGCACAATTATTAATAATAGCTTTGCTTTAAGTGGACAATATAATGACGCTTTATCAATTGAGACAGGAATTATCTTTGATATAGGTTTTTCTTTGCAAAAAAATAGGAGTGCTCAAAAAGACGCATTGTATTTGGCAGATGGTCCATGGGGTTTAGATTATCTAGATGAGTATGCTACCGTTATCCTTTTTGATATTACTAGTTCTGATAGAATGTATTCAGATGAAATTTATGAAGTAGATAGAAATGCAATTATTTCTGGTGAGGTTAAAGGAAATATAAATTTATTTAGACATATTTTGCCAGGCAATCAAGCTTTAGACATTGCTGATTATAATTTCATCAATTTTTTAATTACGAATAATGAGCCTGTAGAGCTTATAATTATGCAAGAAGAAGACAGAGATTGGGAGAATAGAATTCGATATACAATTCCTACAAACAATATAGAAAAAACTGTTTATATTCCTTTTTCGGATTTTGTTGATGGATCTGGTAATACTGTCCAAATAAAAAATATCAAAACTGTAGTTTATTCAATTATTGGAGATTATAATAATACGATTCCGTTTGCGATGTCTATTCATAATTTATCATTTAGTAAACAAGGTGTTTTAGATGTAAGCGATGTAAATATTGGAAAAAGTACGAAGTTAATAAATTACCCGAATCCATTTGAATATAGCACAACAATTAGTTTATTGGAAGCATCTAATAATGTTATTATTCAAGTATTTGATTTACTTGGAAGGCAAGTTGATTTTAAAAATATTAGCACAGATTTTGAATCAAAAAAGATTTATTACACCAGTCCAAACTTAACAAGAGGAATCTATAAATACCGTTTAAAAGACGATTATAATAAACTGTTTTTTGGGTCGTTCCTGATTAAATAGTTATTAGAATATTTTAAATGCTACCGTTTTCTAAAGAAAGGTTTGCGTACTATAAACCACTTAAAACGCAAACCAATTTCTGTAAAAGTAAAACCTGCGGCAGTAGCAGATGCGATATTACTTTTAGACCCGTAAAGAGTTAGTATACTTTTTTCAGAGAATTTATAACCTAGTTTAGATTGTATTCTATAGGTTCTCTGTTTCTTGCTGTTTTCGATATATTGAAAGCCTGAAGCTGCAGTTAATTCATAGAACCATTCGTTTTCCTTTGTAATATTTTCATCTTTAATAATATTAAAAAATACTTCATATGCGTTAAATTTACCTGGGCTAAAATAAATAGTTGGAACTTGATTTTTAAATGAAATATTTTGATAGTTGACACCTGCTTTTAATGAGGGTTTTTCTAAAATAGTGTAATACAAAGAAGTGAAAATTAAATTTCTTGTATTCGTATCATTTTGTGTGGTATAATAATATTGGGTAAACCAACCTAATCTAAAGTTAGTGTTTAAGCTATAATTTATTAAATAATTGTTCTGCACAATGTTTTCAGCTAACAGTGCTGCATTAAAGTTTTGAATTTCTCTTTTGTAACCTAATTCTAAGTTTTGAAGTTTAAAAGGTTTTGTTAGCAAAGAAATATCAGCTACTAATTGATTGAAAGTATTCGTTTCTGTTTTTGAGGAAGCAAGTCCAATAAGACTTTTTAATTTAATATTATGAAGTAGTTGGTAGGAAACACCTCCTAAAACATTATTTGAGGTAGCTTTAAGACCACTTAATGAATTATTTGTAGTTCTATAGTTATAACTTCCTAATAGTTTAAATTTTGTAGAGAAAGAGAATTCTGAAGTTGCTTTATACGAATACGCTTTGTTGTTTCCATTGTCAAAAGAATAAGAAGATTCTGCAACTACAAAAGGGGTAAAACTTTTATCTAATTTCTTTATAAAATTAACTGCGTCTTTTTGATTTTTATAAAACTTCAAGGTGTTTTCTGCACTTTTATAAGCTTCTATAAAATAGCCAGAAGCCTTTAATGCATTCGCTTTACCTAGATTTCCGTCAAAAGAAGTCGTGTCATTTTTCAGAATACGGTTGTAATCGTTAATACTCTTCTCAAAATTACTTTTATAGATGTTCAAAGAGGCTCTTAAAGATAATACCCAATTTTTATTTGGATATTCATTATTTAATTTTTGAATTAAAATAGCAGCTTTCTTATATTTCCTATTCCATATTAATGCCTGTGCATATCTCTCTTTGGTTTGTTGTAATAAAGCTTCAGAAGTTTTATTACTGATATAGTGAATTGCTTTAGAGCTAATTTCTAATGCTTTTTTATTGTTCCCTTTTAAATGTGAAACTAATGCAAGGCTGTTTAATGAGGTTAATTTGTTTTGAGGAGAAATCCCAATAGTTTTATAAGTTGCCTCTGCCTTTGAAAAATCACTAGAAATAAGATAAACATTTGCAATATTTTGAAGTGTTTCAATATCCTTCTTAAATAATTGTAAGTTTTTTAATAATATTTTTAAAGCGGCTTTATAAGCTCCATTTTGCACATATTGATTTGCATACCCTAAATTAATATATTTTTTAGAAGTTAGTGCGTTTAAATTACCGGGAGAAGTTAACAATGCTTTATCAATAAATTCGAGCGCTTCATTAAAAAATTTTAAATTAGAAAGTGTATTTGCATATCCTAAAAGAGCAGGGAAGCTGTTTGGGTTTTCCTCAAGTAAATTTTTATAATAGTCCTTTGCTTTGTTGTAATTCTCATTCCATAATAAAGATTCTGCATAGTTAAGTTTAATCTCAAAATCTTGTGGGTATCTTTCCAATAAATTAATAAAAATAGCAGCAGCTCTTTCTCCGTTTCCATTAAGACCTAAAGCCCTTCCATAACAAAGTTTAGCTGTTTTATTTTTTGGATACGTAATTAAAATATTTTCGAAGAATGTTTCAGCTTGTTTATATTTTCTAGTTTCTAAATATGTAAATCCTTCGTTCATATTTTGAGATAAACAAATAGAGGAGTATACTATAAAATAAAAAAATAATTGGGTGCTAAATTTCATAGGCTTGCTTTACTGCAAGTTAAGAATTCATATCCAAACAGATTCAATGTTTCATCGATACTAAATGTCATTTCATCGAAATTTACAAGCCATAAATATAAGCTTAAAAGATATTTGTAATAGAAATATAATAAGAACCTAAAACATATTTAACATGGCTTTACAAATATTAGAAAATAATAGAGAGTTTTACATTCATGGAAATATAAATTGTGATAATATTATTTTTATCAAAAAATATATTGAATATCTTTTAGAAAAAAGAAGTCATGTTACTGTAAATATTAATAAAGTTACAGGAATTGACTCTCGGGGTGTTTTAACGCTTACTAAAATATATCATAATGCTTTATTAGCAAAAAAAATATTTACCATTATAGGATTTGGCAGCAAAGACTTATACGATCATTTTAATAGCCAAAAAATAGCTTAAGAAAGCATTATGGTTAATTATATTGCAATGAAAAACAAACGATTATGTTTGCTAAAAAGCGATTATAAATCTATTTTTTTTTCTGAAGACTTATAGTGTTTTGAGCATCTTAAAAAGAAATATTTTTAATACCTTATATCTCTAAATGATTGCAATTAATTTAATAAATAGGAAAATATCTTCAGAGCAATTATTTATGATTAGTGTGGTAATTGTAAATGGGGGTAATTATTTATATAACCTTTTACTTGCAAGAATATTAGGACCGGCTCAATTTTCAGATGCTGCAGTTTTAATTACTTTTCTATTAACCTTGTCTTTTATTGCGATGACATTTCAAGTAGTAACTGCTAAGTTTTCCATACTTTTTAATGTAAAAACATTCAACCTTTTTGTGTCTTCAATGTATAAAAATGCTTTAATTATTGGTGTTTTATTAGGTCTGTTAATTATTATGTTTTCATCGAAATTACAAGAACTATTTCAAACATCATCATCTCTAATGTTTGTGGTTTTTGGAATTGGAGTTCCTCTTTATTTTTTTATGAGCATTAATCGAGGAATTTTTCAAGGGAAAAAAGAATTCAAATATTTATCTATTACCTATCAAACAGAAATGTTTAGTAGATTATTTGTAACGCTCGGTCTTCTTTTAATTTTTGGAACTAAATCTTCTGTAATAATAGCATTTGGAATTTTAATTTCATTTGTATTTGGAATGTTTCCTTTTAGGTATAAGTCTTTTAATCTTCAAAAGAGGATTACGATTTCAGAAGTAAATAAAAATCAAGTAAAGTATTTTTTTCTATTAACTGCTTTTTACGAGCTTACTCAAATTATTATTAACAATAGTGACATTTTGTTGGTGAAACATTATTTTGACCCTTATAATGCTGGTTTATATGCCTCTCTAGCCTTAATAGGCAGAGTGGTTTACTTTACTGCATGGATGTTTGTTATGTTATTATTACCTAAGGTAATTGAGTTGAAAAAAGAAGGAAAAAAGACACATTTAATATTGTTTAAATATATTGGCTACATCTCTTTTTTATCGTGTGTAATTACCACGATTTGTGCATTATTTCCTGAAACTATTGTTCAGTTATTATTCGGTGAAAGTTATCTTGAGATTTCTTCATTGTTGTGGAAATATTCTTTGGCTACCTCGTTATTTGCAGTATCAAATATTTTCGCCTATTACTTCCTTTCTCTAGATCAGTATATTCCTGTAATTATTTCTGGTATTTTTGGCCTGTTACAACTTGTTTTAATTATTTGGTTTCACGAAACTTTAGCCCAGGTTGTTCAGATGCAAATTATAGCAATGTTTGCGTTATTAGGAATACAGATTTTATTTTATATACTACTATTGAGACCTATTAAAATATTTCAAGTATTGAAATGAAAAGCTTACTGCTCTTTTAAAAACATTCATTCATCTATACATATATGCATTCTAACTTAATAAATACCAAAAGGTTATACTTTTTTTGATCTTTACCCCGAATAAAACTTCTCTATTCATATTGGTTCAAAATAAATATTAATTTTAAAAGAAACGTCTATGAAATTGGCAATCATAACAGCTTATCCACCAAGTAAAATTACATTAAATGAATACGCATATCATTTGGTTAAGCAATTTAGGCAGAAAGAATTAATTACAGAACTTATTTTATTAACGGATGTTACTGAAGGGGCTAAAAAATTAGATTTTGTAGAGCAAGGATGTAAAGTAACAGTTAAAGAGTGTTGGTCATTTAATTCATATGGAAATATTTTAAGTGTTAACAAAGCCATTAACCAAACGAGACCAAACAGCATATTATTCAATTTACAGTTTATGAAGTTTGGTGATAAAAAAATACCAGCAGCAATGGGGTTATTATTACCATTAATTTGCAAGATTAAGCGCATACCAACAATTGTTCTGTT
>JBLHGY010000056.1:0-9581 GCA_047616665.1 Polaribacter sp. | reverse complement strand
TCTTGTAGAGTGATTTGTAGTTGTGAGTAACGTTTTCATTCCAACTTACCCAAGTACCATTGTTATTTTGTTTCATGTATTCTTTAAAATGTTAAACAAAAGTAAGCCATTATCCTTTTACAACCCACTTGTTTTTACTTTATTTTACATATTAGAATCAATTTAATTTATAACTAATTTGCTGGCTGTCTAAAGTTGCCAATAATTCATTTGTAATGTGAATTTTTGTATTTCTACTAGGTAAACTTACTTCTAATTTCTCTTTTTCATCCCAAATAGTAAAATTTAAACCTTGTTTACCGGGTTGGTTTTTTAAAATGGATTCTAAATTAAGAATGGTATCTTCTTTAATTTGATTTAAAGGAAGTTGAATGGTTACTTTTTTACAGAGTTCATCCATAATGTCATGTAATAATTTCATTTCTGTAAACTTTAATCTAGGTTCTCCAACAACCCCCTCTTTATTTGTCCAACCTGCTTGAATAGTAGATCTTATAAATAAAAACTGATTCGGAACCAAGAAATGTTGCATTCTTAAATACTCCTCTCCAAAAATCCGAAACTCATTGCTATCTGCATAATCTTCAACGGTAAATAAAGCCCAACCTTTTCCTGCTTTAGATACTCTATGTTGCACATCTGTAACAATACCTGCAAAAGCGAGGTTCATATTTACAAATTTTGTCAAGTCTGCTTTAAAGTGTTTCAAAGAAGCATTGCAAAATTTTAATTCGTTTTTAAAATCATCTAAAGGATGTGCTGAAATATAAATTCCAATAACTTCTTTTTCTTGTGATAAAAGTTCCATGGTTCCCCAAGTTTCACATTCTGGAATGTCTGGTTCTGGGAACTGAACTGTAGAGGCTTCACCGAACATTGAAACTTGTGCAGAATTTTCATTTTCTTGGTATTTACTTCCAAATTTCATAGCACGTTCTAAAAAGGTCAAACCTTTTTCATCTGTAGAAAAATATTGTGCTCTGTGTGTGTCTGCAAAAGAATCGAAAGCACCTGCTTTTATTAAGCTGTCAAAAGATTTTTTGTTTGCAGCACGTAAATCGATACGTTTTGCTAAATCGAAAATTGAATTAAAATTCCCGTTTGCTTCTCTTTCTTTAATAATGGCCCTCACTGCTCCCGCACCCACACCTTTTACAGCTGCCATCCCAAAACGTACAGCACCTTCTTCATTTACAGAGAATTTTAAATAAGATTCATTTAAATCAGGACCAAAAACGGGCAATCCCATTCGTTTGCATTCTTCCATAAAGAAGGAAACAGATTTTATATCATTCATATTATTAGAAAGCACAGAAGCCATATATTCTGCAGGATAGTGTGCTTTTAAATATGCCGTCTGGTAAGCAATCCAAGCATAACAGGTAGAGTGAGATTTATTAAAGGCATAACTAGCAAATGCTTCCCAATCTTTCCAAATTTTCTCTAATTTTTCTGGATCATGTCCTTTTGCTGCTGCCTGTTCTACAAATTTCGGTTTCATTTTATCTAAAACTGCAATTTGCTTTTTACCCATGGCCTTACGCAAAACATCGGCTTCACCTTTGGTAAAATCTGCCAACTTTTGTGAGAGTAACATTACTTGCTCTTGGTAGACCGTAATTCCGTAAGTTTCTGCCAAGTATTCTTCCATGGCAGGTAAATCGTACTCAATATCTTCTGTACCGTGTTTTCTATTAATAAAAGATGGAATATATTCCATTGGCCCTGGTCTATACAGGGCATTCATGGCAATTAAATCTGCAAAAACAGTAGGTTTTAAAGAGCGCATGTGTTTTTGCATTCCTGGAGATTCATACTGAAAAATACCAACAGTTTCTCCTTTTTGGAACAACTCGTATGTTTTTTTATCATCTAAAGGAAAATTTTCGGGATCTAAGATGACATTGTGTTTTGCTTTTACAATTTTAACGGTGTCTTTAATTAAGGTCAATGTTTTTAACCCTAAGAAATCCATTTTTAACAAACCTGCAGATTCTACAACAGAGTTGTCAAATTGGGTAACGTACATGTCTGAATCTTTTGCCAAAGCAACTGGCACGTAATTGGTAATATCTCCGGGTGTAATAATAACACCACAAGCATGGATTCCGGTATTTCTAACAGAACCTTCTAGCATTGTTGCTTTATTAATTGTTTCAGAAATTAAATCATTTCCAAAAGATAAACTTTTTAGCTCTTCAACCAATTGTTTATCTTCAGACCTTAAGCCAGCAACCTTTCCCTTACTTTTTGCATCGTCACCAAAAATATTTTTTAGTTTAATTAAAGGAATCAATTTTGCAATTCTATCCGCTTCAAAAAGTGGTAAATCTAAAACTCTGGCAGTATCTCTTATGGAAGATTTTGCCGCCATAGTTCCGTAGGTAATAATTTGTGCAACCTGATTTGCACCATATTTATTAATTACATAATCCATTACACGCCCGCGTCCTTCATCATCAAAATCAATGTCAATATCGGGCATCGATACCCGT
This sequence comes from Polaribacter sp., assembly GCA_047616665.1. GTDB lineage: Bacteria > Bacteroidota > Bacteroidia > Flavobacteriales > Flavobacteriaceae > Polaribacter. The sequence goes on along the minus strand of JBLHGY010000056.1, from coordinate 7,086 downwards.
TCTGGGTTTAAGAAACGTTCAAAAAGCAAATCATATTTAATAGGATCTATATTGGTAATCCATAAACAAAAGGCAACTACAGAACCAGCAGCAGAACCACGTCCTGGACCTACGGCAACATCCATGTTTCTAGCTTCGCGAATAAAATCTTCTACGATTAAGAAATAACCAGGGTATCCTGTTTTTTCAATTACAGACAATTCAAAATCTAAACGTTCTTTGATAGCTTCTGTGATTTCTCCGTATCTTTTTTTAGCACCAACAAACGTTAGGTGTTTTAGAAAATTATTCTCACCGCGTTTTCCTTTGTCTTCCTCATCAGCAGCATCTTTAAATTCTTCAGGAATATCAAATGCAGGTAATAGTACATCTCTTGCAAGTGTGAAAATTTCTATTTTATCTACAATTTCTTGAATGTTGATAATCGCTTCTGGCAAATCTGCAAAAAGCGCTTTCATTTCATCTGAAGACTTAAAATAATACTCTTGGTTTGGCAGACCGTATCTGTAACCGCGCCCTTTTCCTATTGGTGTTGCTTGTTTTTCTCCATCTTTTACACATAATAAAATATCATGAGCATTGGCATCTTTTTTCTCTAAATAAAAAGTATTATTTGTTGCAATAACTTTAACGGCATGCTTTTTAGAGAATTTTAATAGCGTCTCATTTACAATTTTTTCATCTTGCTGATTGTGGCGCATTAGCTCAATATAGAAATCGTCTTTAAACTCTTCTTTCCACCAGATTAAAGCATCCTCTGCTTGTTTTTCTCCAAGATTTAGAATTTTACTAGGAACTTCACCATATAAATTTCCGGTTAAAACAATAATATCTTCTTTGTATTTTTTAATTACCTCTCGATCTATTCTCGGCACATAGTAAAAACCGTCTACAAAGGCAATTGAAGACATTTTAGCTAAATTGTGATATCCTTTTTTGTTTTTAGCTAATAATACAACTTGGTAACCATTGTCTTTTTGAGATTTATTTTTATGATTTTCGCACACATTAAACTCACAACCAACAATTGGCTTCATTGGAGTTGCTGCTGTTTTATTATGACTTAAAATAGCACTTACAAAATGAAATGATGCCATCATATTTGCAGTATCTGTCATTGCCACTGCAGGCATATTGTCTTTCGCTGCAGCTTTTACAATATTACCAATTTGCATGGTAGATTGTAAAACAGAGTATTGCGTGTGATTGTGTAAGTGGGAAAATTGAACATTTTCTAACTCCGCCAAACCTACAGAGGTAGATTTTGTATCTGCTGTATCCTTTAATTTCTCAAGACGTTGCCGGATTTTTTCACTTTCTTTTTTTAGATTGATGTGTTTTAAACCAATAACCTGAATGGATTTTGGATTGGCTTCAGAGAAATTTTTAAAATAATCTGGACCTACATCTAATTGTTCTTTTGTAAATTCTCTAATACGAACTAATTCTAAAAAACAACGCGTTGTTGCCTCTACATCTGCTGTGGCGTTATGCGCATCTCCAAAACCAGTACCAAATAGATGATTGTGTAATTCTGTTAATGTTGGTAGTTTAAATTTTCCACCACGACCTCCAGGAATCTGACACATGAACGCTGTTTTTTCGGTACATGTATCTAATATTGGTAGGGAAGTCATTTTGTTTTCAACCCCCAATCTATGGAATTCACATCCCATAATATTCAAGTCAAAATTTAAATTCTGACCAACAATAAATTTTGTTTTACCTAAAACTTCATTAAATAAAATTAAACATTCGTCTAAAGAAATACCTTGCTCTTCTGCTAATTCTGTAGAAATTCCGTGAATTCTCTCTGCGTCATAAGGAATGTTGTATCCTTCTGGTTTTATTAGAAAATCGTTGTGTTCTAGTACATTTCCCATTTCATCATGCAGCTGCCATGCAATTTGTACACACCTCGGCCAGTTATCTGTATTTGTAATAGGAGCATTCCAGCTTTTGGGTAAACCGGTAGTTTCTGTATCAAAAATTAAGTACATAAAATGGCTATTTTTAATGGATGATTTGGGAAGTTAAAAATACAAAAACATGAAAGATTTAGGCATGTAAATTTATACGGACTTATCAACAAAAGGTAAATAGATTAACTACTTGATAATTAGTAAATTTAAAGTTTCTATAATTAAATTAATTTGTATATTTGCGCCCACTTACTACGAGATGGTAAGATTATTAATAATCAAGGTCGAGAACCTTAAAAAATTAACAAATTATGTCTGTAAAGATTAGATTACAAAGACACGGTAAAAAAGGGAAACCATTCTATTGGATCGTTGCCGCTGATGCTCGTGCAAAAAGAGATGGTAAATACTTAGAGAAATTAGGTACTTACAATCCAAATGTAAACCCAGCAGTTATCGATTTAAACATTGATAAAGCTGTACAATGGTTACAAAATGGTGCACAACCAACAGATACTGCAAAGAACCTTTTATCTTATAAAGGTGCTATGTTAAAGAATCATTTAGTTGGAGGTGTTCGTAAAGGTGCTTTAACTCAAGAGCAAGCAGATGCTAAATTTGCAGCTTGGGTAGAAGAAAAAGCTACAAAAATTTCTGATAAAGAAGCTGGGTTATCTCAAGCACAATCTGATGCGAAGGCAGCAGCATTTGCAGCAGAAAAAGCAGTAAACGAAGCAAGAATTGAAGCAGCTAAGCCAGTTGTAGAAGAAGTTGTTGCAGCCGTTGCAGTTGAAGAAGTTGTTGAAGCAGCTCCTGAAACTATCGATGAAGCTCAAGAAAAAGCAGCAGAATAAAAACTAAATTTATACGAAGATGCGTAAAGAAGATTGTTTTTATTTAGGCAAAATCGTTACAAAATATAGTTTTAAAGGTGAAGTTGTTATCAAATTAGATACAGATGAGCCTGAGTTGTACACAGAAATGGAATCAGTTTATGTCGAATTTGGCACTAATCTGGTTCCATTTTTTATTGAAAAAAGTTCATTACACAAAGGAAATCAGCTACGCGTTCAGTTTGAAGATATTTATTCTGATGAAGAGGCAGATTCAATTTTAAAATGTGGTATTTATTTGCCTTCAACAATGTTGCCAAAATTAACAGGTGATAAGTTTTATTTTCATGAAGTAATTGGTTTTACTGTAGTGGATATAAATTTTGGCGAAGTAGGACAAATTGTTCATATAAACGATAAAGCAGCACAACCTCTTTTTGAGATAGATCGAGATGGAACAGAAATTTTTATTCCGATGGTAGATGCCTTTATTAAAAAAGTAGATAGAGAAAATAATACAATACAAGTTGAAACCCCTGAGGGTTTGATTGCTTTGTATATTTAGAAAGGTGGCCGAGTGGTCGAAGGCGCTACCTTGGAAAGGTAGTATACTGGTAACGGTATCGAGGGTTCGAATCCCTTCCTTTCTGCAAAAGAAAACTGTTGACGTTGTCAAATAGCTGTTTATTTTAAAAAAGATAAAAACTCGTTTTTAAATTTTTTTTAAAATAAATAGATAAGAAAGCGAAGCTTTTTAGTTTTCATGCTTGTGTTAAGATTTTATTTGGGACGCACAAAGTGAATCCCTTCCTTTCTGCAAAAGAAAACTGTTGACGTTGTCAAATAGAAACTCTTTTAAAAAATAAAAAACGGTCCTACTTATAACCGGTTTTTTATTTTTTAAAAGAGTTGTTTTCTTTATTAGAATGAATTCTTATTTTATCGTCTGAATAAATCGCCAAGAAATGTACTAAAAATATAGTTTTGTATTGTGATATTTTGCCATTACAAAAAATATGCAAACTCAACAATGAAAAGAAATTTATAGTATTTTTGAAAAATGGTACAACCTTTCCAATTTAAAGAATTTACAATACAACAAGATAAATCGGCAATGAAAATTGGTACAGATGGTGTTTTATTAGGTGCTTGGTGTACTGTTGATACCTATCCAGATTCCATTTTAGATATTGGTGCTGGAACTGGCGTTATTGCTTTAATGTTGGCGCAACGTTCTGAAGCCATGACTATTGATGCAGTAGAGGTTGATGCAGATGGGTACGAGCAAACCGTAGAGAATTTTGAGAAGTCTGATTGGGGCGACCGTTTATTTTGTTACAACGCTACTTTTCAAGATTTTGCAGATGAAATAGCAGCCGAAGAAGAACGTTATGACTTAATTGTTTCAAACCCGCCATTTTATACAGATGCTTTCGAAAGTGAAGATGAGGCAAGAAACAAAGCTCGTTTTACTTCTGCATTGTCTTTTGAAGATTTGCTAGTAGGTGTATCTAAAATTCTGTCTAAAAACGGAGTTTTCTCTACAATCATTCCTTTTAAAGAAGAAGAAAATTTTATCAATATAGCAAAAGAGCAGCATTTATTTTTAAATAGGATTTGTAGAGTACAAGGGAATAAAACTTCAGAAGTTAAGCGAAGTTTATTGGCCTTTTCTTTTCAGGAAACGGAGATACAGGAGACGCACTTAACTATAGAAATTGCTCGTCACCAGTATACAGAAGACTATATTAAGTTGACAAAAGACTTTTATTTAAAAATGTAGTTTGAAATGCTAATACTTTGAGGATGCTGAAAAAACGTTAACGTCTTGGTCAAACTTCTGGTAAAAGTTCTGGTAAAAGTGAAAACAACGGTAACAAGGAGTTTACATCTCCTTGTTACCGTTACTAAAAATAAAAATAATTTTTAAGAAATAATTTTATCCAACTACATTGTTAGGATTATATCCTAAATAAGGAACTTTCTCTTCTAAAAATATAATTCCATGCGCTTCTAATTCTTTTAAAATAGGTTCGTAGACTTCTTTAGAAATGGGAATTTGAACACCCGGAGTTTTAATTTTTCCTTTTAAAATATTTACAGCAGCTATTCCAACAGGTAAACCAACTGTTTTAGACATTGCTGTGTATGTTTGGTTTTCTCCTAAAACAACAAAACTACTTTCTATCTGAAATCTTTCTCCATTAAGTTCATAACCGAAAAGGTGTTGCATTACAATCATGTCTTTGTCATTTTCATCTAAAGTCCAAGATTCTTCTAAAATACTTTGCAGCATTTGAGCAGGAGTTGCATTTTTTAAGCCAATTTTTTTATTCGGATTAAAAATATCAAGTTCAATTAATTTTTCCCACATGACATCATCTTGATCTATTTTTAAGTAAGAGCGTAATTTTAATTCTACAGAATCTGACGGAGAATACGCTAAAAATAGGTTTACAAAATCTCTATAACTCATGTTTTCAGATTCTTCTATGGTGTAAGAATCATCTGTCATTCCTAATTGCACAAAAATATTCCAAGCTCTAGAAAAACCAACCTTTCTAATCGTTCCTCTATACATGGTAGGAATGTCATCTAGGCCATAAACGCTTCTATATTTTAAAGAATCTCTATTTGCAATTGCTTCAAATTTTCCGCTTCCCTTTACTTCTAGAAATTCACTTCTTCTAAATAACTTGTGATAAGGAATGTACTTATAGGTGCCTTCTTGTATAAACATGGCAGCACCACCTTGTCCTGCTAAAACTACATTTCTAGGATTCCAGGTAAACTTATAATTCCACAAGTTGTTATCGCTTTCTGGTGCCACAATTCCGCCACAGAAAGATTCAAACAATAACATTTTACCACCAGCATCTTTAATTTTATCAATTACTTGCATAGCACTCATGTGGTCAATTCCTGGATCTAGACCAATTTCATTCATAAAAACCAAGCCTTTCTTTTTTGCTGCTGCATCTAAAGCTTTCATTTCATCAGAAATATAAGAAGCAGTAACCATATGCTTATTAAAAGTAATACAATCTTTAGCTACATCAACATGAAACCTTGCTGGAAGCATAGAAATAACAAGGTCTGCTTTTTGTATCTGTTCTTCACGTTGCTTTTTATCAAATACATCTAAAACAATTGCTGTTGCGTTTTGGTGATTATTAATTAGTTTGTGTGCGTTTTCTGTTGAAATGTCTCCAATGGTTAAAAACAAGTTTTCTTGCTCCGAGGTGCCTAAAAGATATTTTATAAGTGCAGAACTCGATTTCCCAGCTCCAATAATTAGAATGTTTTTCATATGATAAATAATGTAGTTTTGTATGAAATACGAAGATACATCAATTGTTTAAAATTTAACAAAAACCATTAATAATGTTTAAAAATTTTGTTATTACCTGTTTTTTAGGAATGTTAGGGATTATTTTAGGTGCTTTTGGTGCACATGCTTTAAAAGAGGTGCTAACTTCAGAGGAATTAGTAAGTTTTAATACCGCTGTTCGGTATCAAATGTATCATGTTATTGTTTTGCTGTTTGTGAATGGGTATGATGCATTTTCAATAAAACAGAAAAACACCATTAGTTGGCTGTTTTTCTCTGGAATATTTCTCTTTTCAGGGTCTATTTATGCAATTCAATTAACGGAGTTAACTGCAAAGTCTATTTGGTTTATAACGCCTCTTGGTGGTTTGTTTTTTATTCTTGGCTGGGCATTTATGTTAACAGGGTTCTTGAAAAAAATGAGAAATAAATAAAAAAAATGAGAATTCTTATATTTAAATAACCCTATTTTAAAATATTGTTTAATTTTGTACTTCATTAAAAATTAAATAAATATTGATATGGTAGATACAAATACGAAATCGATTTCGTTAAATAATCTAGGGATCAAAAATGCAACAATTCGCTATCAGTTAACTTCTAGTGAGTTACATGAAGAAACGTTGAAAAAAGAACAAGGAGTAGCATCTTCTTTAGGTGCAATTTCGGTAAATACAGGAGAGTTTACAGGACGCTCTCCAAAAGATCGTTTTATTGTAAAAGATGCCATCACAAAAGATGAAGTTTGGTGGAGTGACATTAATTTGCCATTTGATTCAGCTAAATTTGATGCGTTATATAACAAGGTAACTGCGTATCTTTCTGAAAAAGAAATTTTTGTACGAGATTCTTATGCCTGTGCAGACGAAAATTACAAGCTAAGTATTAGAGTTGTAAACGAGTACCCTTGGAGTAATATGTTTGCCTACAATATGTTTTTAAGACCTACAGAGTCAGAGTTAAAAGACTTTGATCCTGAGTGGACCGTGGTAAATGCGCC
>JBLHGY010000055.1:0-9630 GCA_047616665.1 Polaribacter sp. | reverse complement strand
GAATTTAATAAAAATGCAGATCCAAAAGAATTGGATGCCTATACAGAAGAAGTAATGACAAAGCATGTCTCTGGGCGTTTAAAAGTAGCGCCAGAACATACTTCAGACCCTGTTTTAAAGTTAATGCGTAAGCCGTCTTTTAAATATTTTCACATGTTTAAAGAACGTTTTGATAAAATAAATATTCAGAAGAAATTAAACTTACAATTAATTCCTTATTTTATTTCTAGTCACCCAGCAAGTGAAGTAGAAGACATGGCAAACTTAGCTGCAGAAACCAAAGATATGGGCTTTCAGTTAGAGCAAGTGCAAGGTTTTACACCAACACCCATGACGGTTGCAACAGTAATTTATTATTCAGGATATCATCCTTATACTTTAAAACCAACAAGAACACCGAAAACAAAACAGGAACGTGAAGACCAACACAAATTTTTCTTTTGGTATAAGAAAGAAAATAAAGATTGGATTCGAAATACCTTAAATAAAGTAGGGCGTTCCGATTTATTACAGGTTTTATTGCCAGAAAATAATTCTTGGAAAAAGAATAAAACAGCTCATAAAACAGCACAGCATACTTTTGATGATGCCATTCCTTTTAATAAAAGAAAGAAGAAGGTAAGCAGAGCTCCTAAGAAAACTAGGAGGTAACTTTTTTGCTTTGACTAAGGAGCTTTGCTAAGGAATTAATGCTTTGAAATAAATAGATTTAGAAGTGGTGTTTCTAATATTTACTGAGCATAAAAAAAATTAGCACTTAATGCGACAAGTTACTTGTGATTGCTTTTTTTTTTATTTCTAGCATCATTCTAAAAATTGATAGGTCTTCCATCGACACCGCTTCTAAAACTAACATTTCGTTATGATTCATATAACAGGGATCTATCGCTAGTTCTCCTATTCTATTGGCATAGGGTTTAAAAAAAGCTATTGCACATTAATAACATGTTATAACCCAATGTATCTTGTTATATATGTTCTACATCTTGCTTGCAGGACGAAAAAACTAAGATTAATGCGAGTAGTAAGGTATTTATTTTATTCATGTTTGAAATACTTTTTGACTAGACTCAACTTTTCTTGTATGGTTTAATTACTACCACATGTTTATATAAAAGTTTAATTACTTTTTTTAGTCGACTAATTTAGTAAACACTCATAGATAAAAAATACAACAGAATTTTTGCAAGTAGGCGAGAAACCAGTAATTAATTTGCAAGGTGTTGGCATTTTGTTATTAATTCAACTTTATTCTCTTTTTTTTTGCCATTTATTTCAAATCATAATTAGTTACTGATGTTAAACATAAAGTTACTAAATAATTCACAGACCTTGCTTGCCTTTAATTAGGTAGAAAGTCCATGAAGACTTTTGCAAGTAGGCTAGAAATAAAGTATTTAATTTTGTTTGGTATTGGCAATAGTAAATTTCTTATATAGATTTCAGAGTTTCAATTTTTGTAATTTCTAATTTTCAATTATAATGAATAAAACTCTAACTCTTTAGGCATTTTGCCAGTTACTAATAGTGCAATTAAATTTTTTTTATTTTTCTGGTATCCTTAATTTGTAAATCTTTATTTTCTTGAACTTATTATTTAAAGTTTTCTCCAAACAAATCAGTTAGTCTGGTTCTCGCTAATACAAACTCTTTCAAAAATGAGTAGTTTTTTTTCTACAATAAACGCTGTAATACTTACAATATACAAATTTAAAAAAAGTCATTTCACCAACTTATTTGATAAAAAAAAAGGTATTTGTAGAATCGTGTTTTATAAATTTAAAAGAAAATTTGCATTGCAGTTTTTTATTAAAATTTTTGTAACGCAGTGATTATTTGGTTGAAGTAATTTTCAATTTTCACATCTGTAATGCCTTTCATTGATTTTTTAGGTTTTCCGTTTTTTTTGTGTAAGTATAAGCCAGACACCGGATTCCATTCTGTTTCCATAGTGCGATTTACAGCTGCTGTGTTTCCCAATAACATATTGTCAATGGTACACTTAATTACACCATCGCTTATCTCAAAACCCATGTTGTAACGCATATCAAAATTAGATGAAAACCCCATTGAAATAGAGGTGTATAAATTACTTGCTGTTTCTTGAATAACTAACAGTGTGGGTTCTAAATTTGAAATAATAGCATCTTCTGGATACTCGTACTTTGATTTTATATATTCATAGACTTTTTTATAATTTTGGCTGGCGGTCAATTTATTATTTATACTAACACTTGGGTTCATAATAGATTTGATTCCAACAAAAGCTTTTTTTTCATCAGTCATTGTATATTTAAACACATCAGGAATTACTTTCTCTTGAGCTTGAATTCCTAATATAAAAAAAAACAGACTTATTGTTAAAAATAATTTCATATCATCTTCAGGTTTTAATTCGTTTTTGTTTGGTTATAAAAGTGCGCAATCTTATAAATATTGTCATATTTAAACCATTTTTTATCTTTGCTTCGGGCTATAAATTTTTGGTTGTCCTTACAAATTTTTGACATCGGTTTTCTAAATCTTAATTTTGTCAATTTATCAATTTCACCGTCTTTTAACACAAGAAAACTTAACATTTGGTTTTCATTAAACATCATAGATCCAGGAGTTCTTGTGGCGACATTTGCTTTTGGGTTTTGAAAAACAGACAAATGTTCTCCGTAGTATATAGTGACGTAAAATTTTCGTTTTCCTGATTTCTTTTTTATGTTTTTAGGCAATGACAAAACGATTAAATCGTCATATATTATAAGCTTACAGTCTTCGGCTTTAAATTTTTGAGCTTTTTCCCCTTTTTTTGTTCTATACTTAAAGGACTTAATATCATTTCCAGTATAGCTATATCCGCGAACATCTCCTTTGAGTTCACGGCCGTCTTCCATTACTATGATGCCAGGCAACCAAGAGGCACCTACATATTTTTTTTGAGTAGTAGTATTGCCATTATTGAAATAAGAAGTGGTATTCTGTGCTTGAGAAACAAACCCAAAAATGAGGCAGAATAAAATATTTATTATCTTCATGTCCTAGTAGTTAGTTGTTTAGAATCTAAAAATACAATATTTTATTCATTAATTTTTATAAATGTAAATTATATTTTAGCGCTTCAGTTTTAACTTACTCATCATATTCATTTCAATTTCTAACACAATTATTACATGCAGCAATTTGTAATTAAGTTATTGACTAAATAAAATTCAAAAATAATAAAGTAATTTATTTCATAGTTTTTCTTTAGTTAAATGTTCTTGTGCGCGTTAAATATACTTTTGTTTGTTGCGTTAGATTAATGCTTAAAACGATTCGCTCATGAGTAGTGAGAATTAAATAAACACGAATGTTAAACGAATACTTATGCATGGTTTTTTATCAGTTTTTTTATTTAAAATTGATATCTAATAAAGAATCAGATGTCACTATCAAAGCTATTCCTGGAAATTGTAGTATTCCCAAGTACCGTTTTATCATGTCGATTTAAGTGAACTCTAATTGGCATTGCCAAAGTAGTATATAAACTGTGAAATCCAAAAACATCGGTCTCTCGGTAACTCAGTCCTAAACCAGTAGCTATAGAGCTTTGCTCGAGTTTAATATTATCTAGTTCAGTTTGCTAATATTTATTGGTGCAATTCCTTATAGAGGGTAAAATACAGATATTTTATTTATTTATCCTCATTCTACTTAAAGACAGGTAGACTGTAAAACGCTTCAATGCTAAATATGCTACCTTCCGCATTATTACCCTAAACGGTTGCAGCAAAGTCAGAGCTAAACTATTGTTTGGTAAAGTCTATATTTATGGAACTAGTCTAATCAAATGTTTGTTCGGTAAACCTAGTCCTAGATCTGCTGACAGCGATTGCACTTTGTTAAATGCAGCTTGTCCAGTATCATAAGCCACAAATAGTTTAGGTTTTTGAATTCCATTTTTTAAATCTCCTGAAGCATAACTAATTAAAGAATTTAGTAATAATATTGAAATTAATGTACGCTTCATCACAATTGCTTTCTGTTGTTTTAGCGAAAAAATATAGATAGTATTAAAATTAAGATGTTATGTTTTAGAATGATATGGCGTTTATTGTTAAATTTCACACTAAAGTATGAGTTCTATAAATCCATAAATTAATTGTGTTTATTCTGCTCTATTTTTTAAGCTACATTTTTATAAATAGCACTAGTGTTTGTTTTTACAGTAGGAATAGAAATGTATAATTCTTCTGATATTATTTTGTATGTTATAGCTTTGATTAGAAGGATAGCAACTTCTTCTTCTTCTTCTTCTTCTTCACGTCTAGAAAGTGAAATTTTTTTAAAATGTTGTGTATTGTATTGTATTGTATTTTTGTTTTAAAAAGTGATAGACGTTAAACATCATTAAACAACTTATTTCTGGAAACTAGATTCAATATTAAAGAGGTTCTAGAGCTAAGTTTCAATTCTGTATCAATAAATATGCAATTACTAACGAATGATATTGGTATAATAATGAAAAAAAGCTTCAACGAAAATTCTTTCAGACTTCTCAACATGTTTAAGAATCTGTTTTCGTTTCGTTATTCTTATGAATACCTTACAAAACGGAACTGTAATCGCAAGAAATGTTACTACGAAACACTTTACAATGAGATTTTTATGTAAAAACAGGTGTAAACAGGAATAAATTATGCCCCAGTGCTAAAAAAAAGATATCCTAAGAATGCTATCGGACATAATAAAAATTGGTACTGTTAATTCTATTAGTGGTGCAGATACTAAGATGAAAATATTAGTTGTATTATTCGCATCTGTTTCTCCAAAAAAAAGCGAAACTGGAATGGATTTCATTAATAAAAGTATTTAAAAAGAAAAAGTATTAGTTTTTAAATTCTCCATATTCTTTGGATAACAAGCAACTTTTAGAAGCATGCAAAGCAGTCTTTAAAAGTTTATGATTAATAAAATTTTGTGGTAGCATCTAAATTTGGTTTTTTCAAAACATTATTTGGTAACTTAGGGTAATTTCTTTACCGAGATTTCTTTACTCCGTTTGTATGCGCTTCTCAAATTTCACTTTCCGAATGCCGTGGTCTGTATCCCACTGATGCATTGCTATAAAACCAAATTTTTCATATAATTTGCTTGCTGGGCCGTTTGCAAGGCCAGTTTCAACTATAAATAAATCTGATTTATAGTTCTTAAAAACAAACGTTAGTAATGCACTTGCGATGCCTTGTCTAAAATAAATAGGGTGTACAACTAAACTTCTAATTAGTATATAGTTTGGGTTCCTATCAATTTCAACAACTGCAGCCAGTTCTTAATTTTCTAAGTATCCATAAAATTCTGTTTTACTTGCTATATAGTTTTCAAGAGGTCTTTTAAGTGGGGGAAAATTAGTTGCATTTAATAATTTGGCTTCTATTTTATAGGATGCTTGAAAAATGCCGCGTATTTTCTTAGCCATTTCTAAGTCGCTATTCTTTAGTTTTTTAATCATTTTTAGCGCTTATTATTTTCGGTGTTTCCCTCTTGGGCCGTCACCCTTATGCAGTACAATTTCAGAATGTAATAATTGCGCAGCTTTCCTAGAGTCTTTTACTTTTGAGGCACTTCGTGCTATCATTTCAGCTTCAAAAGGGTTTAATACATTATTTTTAATGCCAGCCTCTTTCCAGTTAGAATCTGGTTTGCAACCTTTTGTAATTGCTCTGGCAAGTGAAAGTGCATCTAGCAAAGCCTGGTTTGCACCTTGGCCTTTAAACGGACTCATAGGATGCGCGGCATCTCCAATAAGCGTCACAGCCGTTGCTTTTAATAAAAGAAAGAAGAAGGTAAGCAGAGCTCCCAAAAAGCAAAGGAGGTAACGATTTGGTACTGATTAGTGCGGGAATTAAAAGAAACTAAACTTTTAATTAAGGCCTTTGAGAACTTGTTATAGTTTTATAAACCTGCTCTAATGTTCTTTTTTTCCTAATGTCATAATGGTATTGCTTTCATCTCTTAAGCATGCAGCGTGTGCAACGAAGTTATATTTTTAAATGCACAAACAAACGAAATTATTCTAGAAAAACTATCTTTGATTTTTAAGCAAGTAATCTTTCAACACAAGAATTATGAACATAGAGAATGCACAGCAGCAAGTAGATAATTGGATTAAAGAGCACGGAGTACGTTACTTTAATGAACTTACAAATATGGCGCAATTAACCGAAGAGGTTGGTGAAGTTGCCCGTATTATTGCAAGACGTTATGGCGAACAAAGTGAAAAAGAGTCTGATAAAAATAAAGATTTAGGTGAAGAATTGGCAGATGTGCTATTTGTTGTGTTGTGTTTGGCAAATCAAACAGGTATTAATTTACAAGATGCTTTTGAAAATAAATTAGATATTAAAACAAAACGCGATCACGATCGCCATCATAATAATCAAAAATTAAAATAACATGACTTTTATAGAAAAAACTAAACAACCACTTTTTTGGAACAACGTAAGAAAAGTGACCATTCCTTTTTTTATAATGGTTGTTTTAATCTCTTTACTTTTAAATAGTTGGGAAGCTATTTTTACTGGAAATTTTGATTTGGTAAATGAAGTAAATTTTAGTAATGGAAAATGGATGAACTTTTGGGGATTTAAACTTTTTTTAAGTCTCTTTTATGGAATCTATGTAACCAATAAGAAAATGAAATAATTAAAAAAAGCGACTGATAAGTCGCTTTTTTTTGGTTTATAGTGATTCGTTAAACCAACTGAATCAAATAAATATCCCTTTCTTTCACTCGCTTGTTTAATTCAGATACGCTCTTTTTAAATAATGTAATCCTCCATTCAATAACTTAACGCAACAAATCTAAAATTATAGATTTGTAAAATGGAAGTAAAAAAATAGAAAAGATTAACTTTAAAAGAACGGGTAATTATTCAAGAAAAATTGAACAACAGACCTCGGAAAATTATAGGCTATAAAATGCCCAAAGAAATGATGGATTTAGAACTTAAATTTGCAGCTTAAACTGAAAACCAAATTGTATGCTGAATATAGAAAATTTCCGAATTATTTACTCAATCGGAATAAAAAATTGACCGAGTTTACTTATAGACTGAAAAAAAGATAGTGTAAATTAAACGCTGTCTGATGTTTTTTCGTTTTAAAAATAATTTGATTTTTTTCTTTCCATAATAAAATAACACAAGCTATGAGTAGAAAGGATTTGGGATTAAGAATAAAAGCGCAGCTTTTAATGAAATAGTAACGCTGTGGCTGAAAGCTTTTTTAAGACCATTAAACACGAATGGCTGTACAGGTTCAAATTTACTTATTATACTCAATTATATGAATCTATTACCGACTGCATGGATTGGTATAATACCCAAAGATTACACTCTTCTTTAGGTTATTTAAGCCCTTTAGAAATGGAACTCAAATTAAAAGGAATTATGAACAAAGCGGACTAAGAAAATTAGGTATAAAATTACTAGGAAGTCCAATATGTCTTGAGTTTTTTAAGCCAATATGTTTCCACGATTTCCCGGCGTTTTCAGATTTCCAAATTCCGTCTCCAAAAGAAACATTTCCACGAACCGTTTTTTCTCCCTTTCCAACATAAATAATATTATTATCAGATTCAGAAACGGCAACTGCACCAACAGAACTGCAAAAAAAACCATCAGAAATATTCTGCCAAGTATTTCCAGCATCATTTGTTTTCCATACACCACCGCTAGTTGCACCCATATAAAAGAGGTTTGCTTTGCCAGAAACTCCTGTAACTGCTGCACTTCTTCCACCTCTAAAGGGTCCTATATTTCTCCATTCTAAAGCACTAAAATATTCGCTAGAAACTTTGGTACTATTTTTTTGTGCATTAACTTTGGCATTTAAGGATAATAGTATGCAAATTACGAGGAGAACGTATTTTTTCATATCGGTTATTTAAAGAATTAAAGTTTAAAAATAAGAAATAAAATCAGGTTTTAGAATGGACATATTATTAAATGTTTTAAGGGATACTAAAATAAATGAAGAAATTACCATTTCTGGTTCTAAAAGCGAATCGAACAGATTGTTGATTTTGCAAAATTTATTTCCAGAAATTTCTATTGAAAATTTGTCAGATTCAGACGATTCTATTCACATGCAACACGCACTTTCAACAAAAGATGAGGTTGTAGATATTGGGCATGCAGGAACGGCAATGCGTTTTTTAACTTCTTATTTTGCTGTAAAAAGTGGTAGAGAAGTGTTGCTTACAGGCTCGGAAAGAATGCAAAATAGACCTATAGAGATTTTAGTAAATGCCTTAAAAGATTTAGGTGCAGCTATTTCTTATGAAGCTAAAGTTGGGTATCCGCCAATAAGAATTAAGGGTAAAAATAGTACCAAAGAGAAAGTTCAAATTAATGGAAACGTAAGTAGCCAGTATATTTCTTCTTTATTATTAATTGCCTCTAAATTAGAAAAGGGTTTAGAAATAGAATTGGTTGGTAAAATCACATCCATTCCTTACATTAATATGACGTTAAGTTTGTTAAATCAATTAGCAATTGAAACAAGCTTTGAAGGAAATATTATAAAAGTTTTCCCGAAGGAAGCAATACAAAAACAAACAGTTGTAGTAGAATCTGATTGGTCTTCTGCAAGTTATTTCTATTCTATTATAGCTTCTGCAGCAATTGGTAGCTCAATTAAATTATCTGCTTATAAAGAAGAAAGTTTGCAAGGAGATTCTTGTTTAGCAGAAATATACACCCATTTTGGTGTAGCAACCGTTTTTGGGAAAGATTGTATTATCTTAAAAAAAGAAGGTAAAACCAACGCAGAAACTTTAGCTATAAATCTTAAAAATGCACCAGACATAGCACAAACAATTGCAGTAACTTGTTTTTCTGAAGGAATTTCTTGTAATTTAACAGGTTTACACACTTTAAAAATAAAAGAAACAGACCGTTTAGAAGCTTTAAAAGAAGAATTAACAAACTTAGGAGCTTTAATATCAGTAACCAATGATAGTTTACACTTAGAACGATCATCAGAAATAAATCAAAATATTGCTATAAAAACATACAATGATCATAGAATGGCGATGGCATTTGCACCTTTAGCACTAAAGGTTCCTATCAAAATTTTAAATGCAGAAGTAGTTACAAAATCGTTTCAAAAATTTTGGGATGATATGCAGCAAATAGGTATTAAAATAGAAGAACTTTAAATTAAAGGGCGAAACACTTGACAACGCCTATCTCGATATCGTATCTTCGCGACTTTTAGAAGATATAAATATATGAAATTATCCCATTTTGAATTTGAATTACCAGAAGAATTGTTAGCAATTTATCCTGCTGAACATAGAGATGAATCTCGCTTAATGGTATTGAATAAGGCCGAAGGAACTATTGAACACAAACAATTTAAAGATGTTATTAATTACTTTGAAGAAGGTGATGTAATGATGTTAAACAACACCAAAGTGTTTCCTGCTAGAATGTTTGGAAACAAAGAAAAAACAGGTGCTAGAATTGAAGTTTTCTTATTAAGAGAATTAAATGCTGAAAATAGATTATGGGATGTTTTAGTAGATCCTGCAAGAAAAATTAGAATTGGAAACAAATTGTTTTTTGGTGAAGATGATAGTTTAGTAGCAGAGGT
>JBLHGY010000054.1:0-9902 GCA_047616665.1 Polaribacter sp. | reverse complement strand
ACAAAACGAAGCTCTTCTACCCCACTTTGCCCTTCTTCCGAAGTTGATAACATCTTCTCTAAAGAAGTCAATTTATCTATATTTGAGCCTGTAAAGTCAAACAAAGGCTGTACTTTTTCAATTGCCTCTTCCGCAATTCCTTTAGACAACATTTCTTTTACAACACCGTCTTTACCAATTTTGTCTAGCTTGTCTAAAGCAACTGTAAAATCGATTAATTTATCTTTTGCACCAATAACCTCTGCAATACCAGAAAGTATTTTCCGATTGTTTATCTTAATAATAGTTCCTGCCAAACCTAGCTTGCTAAAAACAACGTCGTATAACTGAATAAACTCTACCTCTTGCCACAAAGACTTGCTACCTACAACATCTGCATCACATTGAAAAAACTCTCTAAATCGTCCTTTTTGTGGCCTATCTGCTCTCCAAACGGGTTGTACTTGGTATCTTTTGAAAGGGAATGTAATTTCGTTTTGATGCTGCACAACATAGCGTGCAAAAGGAACTGTTAAATCGTAACGCAATGCTTTTTCAGAAATTTGAGCAGTTACATTTAAACTGTCCTTCTCACTTAAGAGTGCATCATCTGCCTTTTTTAGAAAGTCACCAGAATTTAAAATTTTGAAAATAAGTCGATCCCCTTCTTCCCCATATTTACCCATTAAGGTCCCTGAATTCTCAAAACTTGGTGTTTCTATGGGTTGAAATCCGAAAGTTTCAAAAGCCGTTTTAATCGCATTCATTATATACGTACGATTTGCAACTTCTATTGGCGAAAAATCTCTAGTTCCTTTGGGAATGCTTGGTTTCATTAATTGATTTTTAGTTCTTAATTTATAGTTTTTAATGTTGCCACTCAAAACTAATCACTCAAAATTCACAATTTAAGATTCAAAATTGGAAGTACAAATATCGTGAAAAAGTTGCTATTTTTAAGCAGTTATATCTGTTTTATTTCTTTGCCTTAAACTGTAGATAGAAGCATTTAATTCGAAACCCAATAATAGAATAATTGCATTTAGCCAAGTGAATAGCATTAAAATTAACAGCGTACCAATAGAACCATATAATTGATTGTATTGTGCAAATTTTACTACATAAATACCAAATAAATAAAAGGTAAACAAAGATACAATTGTTGTTAAAAGAGCACCTGCAGAAAAGAACCTTGTTTCTTTACCTTGTTTTGTACCATATCTAAATAGTAATGAAACAACAGTAAAAATCATCACTAAAAACAGTACACCTCTTCCAAAGTAAAATAAATCTAAATTGGTGGTATTAAACCAACCCTTTTCATCTATTTTCAATAAAGCTACTTGATATAAAATAACCAAAGCAACTGTTACAATTAAGAAAAAAGAGAGTAATAAAGAAACTCCTATGGAAACAAAATAACTCTTAAAAACATTTCTAACTTCTTTTACATGGTACGAATATTCGAATCCACTAAAAATTGAGTTGATACCATTTGTCATTAAAAATATAGATACTAAAAAACCAAAAGAAAGCAAACCACCGTATTGATTATTTACAATATCTCCAATTACCAAATTTACAGCATCAAAGGTTTGAGGTGGTAAAACATCTTTGATAAAAGAGAATAAACCTTCTTGAAAACCTTCTATAGGTATGTAAGGTATTAAGGTTAGAATAAATAACAAAAATGGAAAAATTGCCATAAAGAAACTGTATGCTATTCCGCCAGCCCTTGTAGTTAAAGCACCTTCTACAATACCAATAATATACATCTCTAAGACATCATACAAAGACATGCCTTCTAAACCTGGAATTTTAATTTTCTTGCCAAATTTTACTAAGATATTTAATACCGGTATTTTGTTTAATTTGTGTTCTATTTCTTTTGACATACTGTTTTGTCTTTTAGATTTATACACAAGAGTGAAAAACTCATTAAAATTTTATTTTGTTTAAATTTATAAATAATTCTTTAAAAAACACTTCTTTCTCTAATGCTGTAACGGTATCCTTTAATAACACAAAGTTTGCTTTGGCACTAACACTTGCTAAAAGTCCGTAATCTTTATTAAAAACTAAGGTACTAATGTTATTTTTAACATCTTTTTTCTGGTACATTTTAAATTCTAAACTTGCAGAACTATATGTTTTCAGCGTTAATGAATACGTTTCTTGGTTTAAATTTAAAGATTCTTTTTCAATATTATATTTTAAATCTAAATTTTGAAGTACATCGTTAGCATTTGCATATTTAAATACTGCAACTCCATTCTTTAAATCGCTATTTAAAACATAATATTCGAAGTCTTTCTGCTCAAGAGCATATTTATAAACAGGAACATCTTGTTGCTTTCTACTGCAAGAAAAAAAAAGGATTGCACAGCATAGTAAGTATCTATTTTTCATTCGATAATAATTTTATAAGCAGAGAGTAATCCAAATAGATTTTGACTACTAAATTTCGCTCCTTTTAGCCGGTTTATCTCAGGGTTTATATTAAAATTAAGTGCCATTCGAAAATCAGATTTCTCTAAATTTGAATGCTCAAAAATTGCACCTTTCAAATTTGAGTTCTCAAATATGCAGTCCGTTGCAACTGTTTCTGTAAAATCTACTTCTTCTAAATTGCAAGAAATAAATTTTGTGTTTTGTATTTTTAAT
Organism: Polaribacter sp.; assembly: GCA_047616665.1. Taxonomy (GTDB): domain Bacteria; phylum Bacteroidota; class Bacteroidia; order Flavobacteriales; family Flavobacteriaceae; genus Polaribacter. Next base: position 7,259 of record JBLHGY010000054.1, on the reverse strand, counting down.
TGATAAAAAGACGAGAAATTTAATTGACATTCTTTAAATGACATCTGTAATAAAAACGGATGTACCTCATTAAATTTTAAACCAATCATTTTGCAATTGATAAAATTAACTTCTTTGAATGAAGTACCTTTTATTGTGGCATTGCTAAAATTACAATCGATAAATTTACATTCTAAAAACTGAATATTAGAAACATGTATGCTTTGGAAATCACAATTTACAAAGGTGCAATTGTCATACTCTCCTTTCTTGATGTTCGTCTTTGTGAAATCAATTTTTGTATACTCTTCGCTATCGAAATAATTGTCATTCATTTAATACATCACTTTAAAACACAAATCTAAACTACAAAATTAATACATTCTAATTCCTTTTCAAAGTAATCCTTTAAAGACACATTTAATTCTTATTTGTACGCAAAAATAACAATGATTTTCAACTTTTTGTTACTTCTATCGCGTTTATGTTTTAAAACCAATAAATTTGTACTCAATATAATTTAGAATTACTTGGTATAATTTTCTCCTGATGCTGAAAATTTAATAAAGTAATAAACTTAAAATAAGCATGAAAATTAAACTACTTGCCATTGGTAAAACAGATAACAAACACTTATTTCAGTTAATTGAAGAGTACCAAAACCGACTAAAGCACTATATTAAGTTTGAGTTAGAAATTATTCCTGATATTAAAAATGTGAAGAATTTAAGCGAAATTCAGCAAAAAGATAAAGAAGGCGAATTAATTTTATTAAAACTTCAAAATACAGATCAATTAGTTTTGTTAGATGATAAAGGAAAAGACTTTAGTTCTATTCAGTTTAGTCAATATTTACAAAAAAAAATGAACTCTGGCATTAAACAATTAGTCTTGGTTATTGGAGGCCCTTATGGTTTTTCTGATACCGTTTATAAAAAATCAAATGGAAAAATATCATTATCAAAAATGACATTTTCCCATCAAATGATTCGTTTATTTATTGTAGAACAACTCTACAGAGGCTTTACTATTCTAAAAAATGAACCGTATCATCATGAGTAATCGGCTATCTTTTTGCTAACTTATAAAGTAACAATACTTCTATAATAATTGTAGGTACTAATAAAAATAGACCAAAGGAAGCAAAAATTACAGTAGCTAAAAATGCACCTACGATAATTTCTAATATTCCGTTTACTTGAGCTAATTGACCCAGTTTACTTTTAAGTTGTAAAATTCCGATTCCAAAAACCAACTGCAACCCACCAAATAAAATACATTCAATAACAATTCTAACAGTAATTGTTTCATCCATTAAATACAAAGTGAAAATATCAATACAATTACGGATAACAAATGCGGTCATTAAAAGCAGTGTTATCACTTTTAGCCATTGGCTATTGTATCTTTTTGCAATCGTATAAAATCCTGCAAAAAAGAATACAAACGAAATTGCCGAAATTGTTTTAACAACGATATACACTAAAGTATTTGAAAGAGAAATAGCATCGGTAAATTGATAAAAGTCTACAGCAGTTTCTATAAATCCAATAAAAAAATGGACAATCCCAAAAATCCAAGCTAAACTTAATATTTTCTTTTGTTTCGTTGTAAAAGTGACACTCTCTTTTTGTTCTTCTTCAAAATAATCTACCCCTAAAACTTCTAAAATAATTTTAACAGTATAACTTCTAGGGTTTACTTCACCAGCCTCAATTCGCTGAATTGTGCGCACATTTATATTGCATTGTGCGACCAATTCTTCTTGCGTAAAACCTTTTTGCTTTCTGAGTTCTAAAATTTTCTGACCTAATTCTGGCTGTTTCATAATGTGATAATTTTTAAATTTCATACAATGGTAGCGCTGTAAATTAAATTGACGGTTTTTTTTTAGTGTTTTTAACCCGACATTTACACGACAAACCAATGTTCATAGTGGTTTTAGCATTTATATATTTTTGTAATATACCATATATTTTTCATTTTTTTTTAGCAAACCAAACAATGAAATCACATTTATAAAATGATTACATTTGTTCTAATCTCAATTTATTTTTAATGAAACTCGTCTTCGCAACCAACAACCTTAATAAGCTTAAAGAAGTACAAGAAATGCTTTTAGATTCTATAGAAGTTTTAAGTTTAAAAGACATTCATTGTTTTAATGATGTTGAAGAAACTGAAACTACGCTCGAAGGGAATGCAAAATTAAAAGCAGATTATATTACACAAAAATATGGCTATCCTTGCTTTGCGGATGATACCGGTCTTGAAGTAGAAAGTTTAGACAACAAACCTGGTGTATATTCTGCGCGTTATGCAGGAGAACCCTCAAATTCTGAAAATAATATGCAAAAATTATTAGCAGAATTAGAAAATAAAGAAAATAGAAACGCACAATTTAGAACTGCGGTTTGTTTAAATTTAAATGGAGAACAACACCTATTTGAAGGGGTTTGTAAAGGTGAGATTTTAAAAGAAAAACAAGGCAGAAAGGGTTTTGGATATGACCCTATTTTTAAACCAGACGGGTTTTCTGAATCTTTTGCAAACATGAATTCTGAAGAAAAAAATAAGATTTCTCACAGAGGAATTGCTATTCAGAAATTAATTGATTTCTTGTTAAACTTAAAAATAGACTAATGAAAAAACTTGTTCTTATTTTAATAGCCGTTCTAAGTTTTAATAATTGTGCTAAAAGAAATGAAACCATTACAAGCATGAAAAAACAATTACGCCATGCAGTCTTATTCAAATTTAAGAAGGAAGCAACACCAGAAGCTATTAAAAGTATAGAAAATGCATTTATAGCTTTACCTAATAAAATTGAGGAAATTAAAGACTTTGAATGGGGGTTAAATAACAGTCCTGAAGGATTAAACAAAGGATTTACACACTGTTTTTTTGTTACTTTTAATAGTCAAGAAGATTTAGCAAAATATTTACCTCATCCCTCACACCAAGCTTTTGTAGCACTTTTAGAACCTCATTTAGATGATGTATTGGTTTTAGATTATTGGAATAAAAAATAAACACAAGGTCTCGTCATTAAAAAATGAAGCAAAAATCATACAGAAAACAGTTTATCCTTTTGTCAGTATTACTGATAGTGCTGTTTGCTATAAACATTAGTTTAGGCTCTGTTACCATACCTTTTAAAGATATTTTAAACACCCTAATAGGAGATGCTAGTGTCAAAGAAAGTTGGCAAACTATTATTTTAAATTTTAGATTACCAAAAGCAATTACTGCAATATTAGTAGGTTCTGGATTGTCTGTTGCTGGCTTATTAATGCAAACACTATTTAGAAATCCATTAGCGGGGCCTTTTGTTCTAGGTATTTCTTCAGGCGCAAGTTTGGGAGTTGCATTGTTAATTTTAGGTTCCTCTCTTTTTGGTGGGTTTTTCTTAGCACACTCTGTATCTAATTGGTCTTTTCCAATTGCAGCTAGTGTAGGTGCTTTCTTGGTGTTATCTGCAGTAATTATAGCAGCAAATAGGGTTCGAAATACCATGTCTATCTTAATTATTGGATTAATGTTTGGCAGCTTAACATCTGCAGTTATAAGTGTTTTAGCGTATTTTAGTGAAGCTGCACAAATTCAGCAATTTCTATTCTGGAGCTTTGGCAGCCTTGGCAACCTTTCTTGGAATGAAATCTTAGTTTTTATGGTTATTTACGTTATTGGTATGTTAGCAACGGTGGCAGTTATAAAACCTTTAAACAGTTTGCTACTAGGTGAAAATTACGCAAAAAGCTTAGGTATTAATGTAAAAAAGAATAGAAATATCATTTTATTAATTACAAGTGTTTTAACAGGAGTTATTACTGCTTTTGCAGGTCCAATTGCTTTTGTAGGTTTAGCAGTACCGCACATTGCTAGAATGATTTTCGTTTCTTCTAATCACAAAATACTGCTTCCCGCTGTAATAATTCTAGGAGCAAGTATTCTATTAATTTGCGATTCTATATCACAATTACCAACGAGTGAATTTACTTTACCAATTAACGCAATTACCTCTTTATTTGGTGCTCCAATTGTTATTTGGTTGCTCATTAGAAAAAAGAAATTATTTGTTTAAATGATAGAAAACTCTGAAAATAGCATCTTAAAAACGGATAATCTCACAATTGGGTATCCACAGAAAAAGCAAGACCACATTATTTTTTCTAACATAAACCTTTCTATAGAAAAAGGAAAACTAATTAGTGTTTTAGGTAAAAATGGCATCGGTAAATCGACACTCTTAAGAACACTTTGTAAAGTTCAAAAACCTATTACTGGCGCTATTTATTTTGAAGGAAAAGAATTAAATACCTATTCTGAAAATGATCTTTCTAAAAAACTGAGTTTAGTATTAACAGAGCGTTTACCAGAAAGTCAGCTAACTGTTTTTGAACTAATTGCATTGGGCAGACAGCCTTATACTAATTGGATTGATACGCTTTCTACAACTGATTTAGAAAAGATAGAAACCGCAATTAAGCAAACTGAAATTGGACACTTAAAAAACCAACGTTTTTATGAATTAAGTGATGGCCAATTGCAACGTGTATTGATAGCCAGAGCTTTGGCACAAGACACAGACGTTATTATTTTAGATGAACCCACAGCACATCTAGACATGCATCAAACGATAAATATATTTTCATTATTGCAGCAATTAGTTAAGCAAACGAATAAGACTATTATTGTATCTTCTCATGAAATAAATTTAGCACTACAGCTTTCTGATGAAATTATTTTACTAACAGAAAACAACCTGCAATTTGGCACTACAGAAGCCTTAATCGCAAAAAATGCCTTTGATAAACTATTTCCAAATAACCTTTTAAAATTTAACAAATCCTTACAACAGTTTGTAATTAACAAAACTTAGTTTTGAGATTATTACAACTTTTTATTACTTTTGAAGACTAAACGAATACAATCAAATACTTTTACATCAATGAAAAAAATATTATACATGGCTAGTGCCATTGCTTTTATGGCTTGTGGCTCTAGTAAAACGACTTCTAGTGAAGATGCTAACGTAGATCAGGCTGCAAAATATGCAGCATCAATTACTGCAAAAGATTTAGGAAAACATTTGTTTATCTATGCTTCAGATGCATTTGAAGGAAGAGACACAGGTGAACCTGGACAAAAGATGGCAGTCGCATATTTAAAAGATTTTTATGTATCTGAAGGTATTGTTTCTCCTTTAGGCGGCGATGATTATTTTCAAGAAGTACCTGCAGAGTGGATTAATAAAAACGTAAGAAGAGGTACTTTTAAAGATTCTGAAAACGTAGTTGCTTTTATAAAAGGAACAGAAAAGCCAGAAGAAATTATAGTTATTTCTGCACATTTAGACCACGAAGGAATTAAAGATGGTGAAATTTACAATGGTGCAGACGATGACGGCTCTGGAACTGTAGCTATGCTAGAAATTGCACAGGCTTTTAAAATGGCCGTAAAAGCAGGAAAAGGACCAAAACGTTCTATCTTATTTTTACATGTAACTGGAGAAGAAAAAGGCTTATTAGGTTCTAAATACTATACAGATGTAGATCCTATCTTTCCATTGGCAAATACGGTGTGCGATTTGAATATTGATATGGTTGGTAGAATTGATGACAGGCACAAAGCAGATCCTAACTATGTATATTTAATTGGTTCAGACAAGTTAAGTACAGAATTACACAACGTCTCTGAAGCAGTAAACAAAAAATATACAAATATTAATTTAGACTATAAATATAATGATGAAAATGATCCGAATAGATTCTATTACAGATCTGACCATTATAACTTTGCAAAAAACAATGTGCCAATTATTTTCTATTTTAATGGTACACACGCAGATTACCACAAACCTTCCGATACGCCAGACAAAATTAACTATGATTTGTTAGAAAACAGAACACGTTTGGTTTTTCATACTGCTTGGGAAGTTGCCAACATGAAAGAAAGAATTGTTGCTGACAAAGTAGAAGAGTAAGAATGATATTTTTAAGACAAAAAAGCAACTCAAAGAGTTGCTTTTTTTAATAGAACAGAATAAACCATTTAGTGTTTATCATTTTTCAACAACTGTGGAAACTTCTTTTTAAATTTATTTAATCTTGGCACAGAAACCGCTTTTACATAACCTTGGTTCGGATTTCTTCTTTCAAAGTCTTGGTGATAGTCTTCAGCTTTATAAAACTTACTAAATAGCGTTACCTCTGTTACAATTTTCCCTTTATACACTTCTGCATTTAGTTTGATAATGGCATCTTCTATAATTTTCTTTTCATTCTCAGTTTTGTAAAAAGCAATAGACCGGTATTGTGTGCCGTAATCTGGGTGTTGCCCATTTACTGTCGTTGGATTGTGGGAACCAAAAAACACATCTACTAAAGTTTTAAAGCCTACCTTTTCAGGGTTATAATACACCGCAACCGTTTCTGAATGTCCTGTTTTCCCTGTTCCTATTTTCTCATAAGTAGGGTTTAATGTTTTTCCACCAGCATAGCCAGAAACTGCTTCTTCTACTCCAATTACACTCTCAAAAATAGCTTCTACACACCAAAAACATCCACTTGCAAAATAAACAACTGCTGTATTTTCTTGCGGCATAAAGGTTGTTTTTTCTTTGAATTGTGTATTTTCTTTCTTTTCAGAAAAGCCAAAACAAGAAACCAATACTATTGTAAAACTAATCACTAAAATCGTTTTTATAATTTTCATCTTTCTATTTTTTAGTGTTTGTAAAAAAATACGTCCTTTAAACAAACTTTGAATCCTTTATTAAGTCGTAAAATTACATATCTTTTTACAGTTGTTTACAACTTTAGCATTTTGTTAAGAAACCTTTTTGCTTGAGAGGCTTTAGATAACTATTTTTGTTAAAACATTTATCTTATTCATGGAGCAGTTTATAGTATCAGCACGTAAATACCGTCCTAAACACTTTAAGGACGTAGTTGGCCAACAGGCTATAACAAATACGTTAGAGAATGCTATAAAAAATAATCACTTAGCGCAAGCTTTGTTATTTACAGGTCCGCGTGGTGTTGGTAAAACCTCTTGTGCAAGAATTTTGGCAAAAAGAATCAATCAACAAGACGCAAAAAATGCCGAAGAAGAAGATTTTGCTTTCAATATTTTTGAATTAGATGCCGCTTCTAACAATTCTGTTGATGATATTAGAAGTTTAACAGACCAGGTTAGAATACCACCACAAACTGGTAAATACAAAGTATATATTATAGATGAAGTGCACATGCTATCTCAGGCAGCCTTTAATGCAT
>JBLHGY010000053.1:0-10057 GCA_047616665.1 Polaribacter sp. | reverse complement strand
GTCAAATAGAATTACAAGGTGGTTATGGTGGTGGTTCTTTTATTGGAACATTAGGTCTTTCATTTAATAACTTTTCTATCAAAAACATATTTAATAAGGCAGCATATAAACCTTTACCAACCGGAGACGGGCAAAAACTAGCTTTAAGATTGCAAACTAGTAGAACTTTTAGTACCTATAGTTTTTCTTTTACAGAGCCATGGTATGGTGGTAAAAAGCCAAAATCATTATCTCTTTCTATTTATCAATCAAATCAGTTTCAGATAAATCCAGAAACCTTTGATGTAGATAAAGATAGAAAATTAGGAATTACAGGGGCATCTATCGGTTTAGGGCAGCGTTTAAAATGGCCTGATGACTTTTTCCAATTATCACAAACAATCTCTTATCAAAGTTTTCAGTTAAAAAACTATGGATTTAGAGTTGGTGATAATGTTTTAAATAACGGTACTTTAAACAACCTCTCTTATAATTTAAATTTTAGTAGAAGTTCTGCAGGACCTAGTTTAATTTTTCCTACCTATGGTTCTGAATTTTCTTTTGGAGTAAAAGCTACCTTTCCTTATTCACTATTCACTGACAAAAGCTATGATGAACCAGCTAATTTAACTGCAGTAGAGCAAAACGATTTTCTTGCAGACAAATATAAATGGTTAGAATATTACAAGTTTAACGCTAAAGGTAAATGGTATACTTCATTTACTGATAAGTTGGTTTTAATGACCAATGCAGAATTCGGTTTTTTAGGCTTTTACAGTGAAGATTTAGGCCAGACACCTTTTGAACGCTATTTTGTAGGTGGAGATGGTATTGCACAGTTTCAATTAGATGGTAGAGAAACAGTAGGCTTAAGGGGGTACGAAAACAATAGACTATCTTCCATTGCAGGAGGAACGATTTACAATAAATTTCAACTAGAGCTTAGGTATTCTATTACAGATGCTCCTTCTGCCTCTATATACACTTTAGGATTTTTAGAAGCGGGTAATTCTTATGACAATTTTGATGAATATAATCCGTTTAATGTAAAGAGATCAGCTGGTTTAGGAGTTCGGATATTTATGCCTGCTTTTGGATTATTAGGAATTGATTTTGCACATGGTTTTGATCCATTACCAGGAGGATTAGAGAAATCTGGCTGGCAAACACATTTTATTATCGGAAGACAATTCTAAGAAACAACGCATTTGTAATGCCAAATGTTTTTTTGGTGCGGTTTTTTCTAAATAGTTAACAAATGAAAAAAATATTTTTATGTTTAGTTCTTTTATTCTCCGTTAGCCATACTTGGGCGCAGAGAAGTCAAATAATAGCGTATATAGACATGGAGTATATTCTAGAAAATGTTCCAGAATATTTAGAAGCTCAAAACACTCTAAATGCAAAAGTTGTTAAATGGCAACAAAAATTAGATAAACAAGCTAGATTTATAGAAGTTTTAAAAACAGATTTAGCAAATGAAAAAGCGATTCTAACAAAAGACCTTGTAGAAGAAAAAGAAGAAGAGATCTCTTTAAAGCATGAAGAACAAAGAAGATTAGAATCTTTATATTTCGGACCAAAAGGAGATCTGTTTACACTAAGGAAGCAATTAGTTAAACCAATTCAGGATCAAGTTTACAATGCAATTCAGAACATATCCGCTAGAAAAAAATATGATTTTGTTTTTGATAAATCTAGTGAATTAGTAATGCTATATTCAAATAAAAAATACGATATTAGCGACCTCGTTTTAGCATCAATAGACAGAACTAGATTAGTTGCTAAAAAAAATACTAAAAAGAAAGAAAAAAACACTCCTAAAGAGTTAAGTGCAGCACAACAACAAGTTTTAGCAAAAAAAGAAATTGTTGCTGCAAAAAAGCTTTCAGATAGAGAAGCAAAAAAGCAAGCAATTGCTGCCAAAAGAAAAGAATTATTAAAGAAGAGAAACGAAAAAAGAGAATTACTTAAAGCAAAAAGAGCTGCTTTGAATAAAAAGAAGCAAGAAGCAAGAAAAAAACAAAAAACCCAAGATAATAACAATTAAATTAAATTAAACAAGAATGAAAAATTTTAAAACGTTACTATTAATTGCTGTATTCACTTTAGGATTCGCTGGTGTTACAAATGCCCAAAAAATAGGTCATGTAGATTATCAAAGAGTAATAGACAATATGCCAGAAACAAGAGCATTAACTGTTACTTTAGAAAAATTAGGTAAATCTTACCAAAGTGAAATTGAAGGTTTAAAGAAAAAGTTAGAAGCTAAAGTTCAAAAATACACTGCAGAGCAAGCTACACAAACTGAAACTACAAATAAAGAAAGAGCTCAAGAAGTGCAACTAGATAAAGCAAGATTTGATCAAGCACAACAAGCTGCTTACCAAGAAATGCAAAAAAGACAAGCGCAAGATTTAGAGCCTATTGTAAAGAAAGCTGAAGTAGCTATGGAGAGTATTGCTGCTGCAAAAGGAATTTTGTATGTATTTGACGCTAAATCTTTGATCATAAAAAAAGGTACAGACTTATATGATGCTGCAAAAGCTAAATTAGGTTTATTAGCTGATAAGCCAATACAGCAGCAAGCGCAAAGATAATTTTTACTTTTTATAAATAAAACAAAGAAACCTACTTTTTAAAGTAGGTTTCTTTATTTTTACAAAATATGATAAATACTAATTCTCCTATTGGCTTTTTTGACTCGGGTGTAGGCGGAACCTCTATTTGGAAGGAAGTACTTAGGCGCTTGCCAAAAGAACATACTATTTATCTTTCTGATAGTGAAAATGCTCCTTACGGCGAAAAGTCTAAAGACCAAATTATAGCATTGTGTATAAAAAATACAGAATTTCTACTACAAAAAAACTGTAAAATTATTGTAGTTGCCTGTAATACGGCTACAACTAATGCTATCGATTACTTAAGAAGCAATTACAACATTCCTTTTATTGGCATAGAACCTGCGATAAAACCTGCAGCATTAAATACTAAAACTAAAAAAATTGCCATTTTAGCCACAAAAGGAACGCTTAACAGTACTTTGTTTGAAAAAACGTCAAGTATTATTAATAAAGATATTCAGGTGCAGGAGACTATTGGAAAAGGATTGGTAGCACTAATTGAGGATGGTAAACTACATTCTAAAGAAATGACCTCTTTATTGTCTTCCTATTTAAAACCAATGGTTACTAATAATATAGATTCTCTTGTATTAGGTTGTACACATTATCCTTATTTAATACCGCAAATAAAGAAAATAATTGGAGACCGGATACAAATAATAGATTCTGGTGAAGCTGTGGCTAGGCAGACGCAGGTAGTTTTAAACAAGCATCATATTGCCAATACTTATACTAATACACAACATATAATTTATACAAATAAAGATACTGCTATTTTACAAAATTTACTTTCTACTCGTATCCCTAAAAATCTAAGAATTCTAAAAGAAAAATTCTAAAAGCTACCATAAAGAGAATGAATATTAGGACAAGCTGCTCCCCTTGGTTCACGCGTCCATAAATTGATACCTAAAGAAATTTGATGAAAACCATTCTCTGCAAATAAAACCTGATTTAACTGCTTTGTATGTGTATATGAAAACATATAGTTTTTATAATTTATACCAATTACAGGAGAGAGATATGCGGCTTTGTCTAAACTATTGTTACTATCAAAATTTCTTCTATAAGACAATGCAGCCCAAATTTGGGTTTCTGAAAATGTCTTATACGCTTTTAAATTAAAATCTGCCAATCGTTCTCCTGTTCCTTCTCTAACCTGAAGCATTATAGAAGGTTCTAATTGTACAAATCTTATATTTTCGAAATAATAACCAACAGACAGCACATAATTTCTTAGATCTAAAGGCTCTTGCACATTTAGGTTGTTTTTAGCGGTAAGAAATAAATTTTTAACTGTAAAGTAAGAAGATAAACCTCCACTGTGGTATGCAGCACTAAAATCTGCATTATAATAACTTGTACTTTCTATAATTTGGCTAACAGCTGGATCTCCTGTAAAACTTCTTTGATCTGACTGGTTTTGAACAAACGAGAAAGCTAACCCAAAAGACAATTGCTTAAAAAATCGACCATCACTCAAAGGTAAATGGTAGGAATATGTTCCTTGCACTCCTTGTTGAGAATGAAAACCATTCTTGTCATTAAATAGAATTAATCCATAACCAGCGTTAGATTCTTCACCAAATTTTGTATGAAAACTAACCGTTTGCAAAGCTGGTGCATTTGGAACTCCAACCCATTGCTGTCTCGAAGTGAACCTTAATTTACTAGAATTCCCAATCCCGGCTGCCGAAGGGTGTACTAGAAAAACATTGTCAGATAAGTAATCTGTATAAATTGGCAATGTTTCTTGTGACTGACTTTTTATTGAAAAAAAAGCAATAACTAAAATACAAATTCTAATATATCTAATGTTCATTAAAGGAAAATTTTTTAAAGTATCAAATATATTATTTTTATTCTTATTAATTCTTTTCAAACAAAATTTTAACTAAAACATAAATAAAACACTAAGAGTTCTGCTCTAAAGAACAGAAGATAAGAACCTAAGAAGCCTTAAAAAAAACATCTCTTTAGAATGTGTTGTTTTAAAAATTAATAATAAAGAAGATTAAAAAAAGTAATAGAATATAATTCTATAATCTAGATTACCAATCAACAAACAAAAATGCATTATATTTAGATACCCCATCAAAGTAATCTCTTTTATGAGATTACTTTAGAATTTGTTCATAATCCATTTTATTAAAAATAACCGATTTATAGCGGGCATCAAAAGTAGATTTGGAAATAATTAAAAAATTACTTTTAAACCCAGTTAATAATTTAATTTTAAGATTAATATCTTCTAGATATTGGTTTCTATTGCGTTCATTTTGAATTTTACTCAAATGTTCTTTTCTTACTAATTCAGTAATAACAGAAAATTCTACTTCTTTTATAATTACCAATTCAATAATAGCTATTGCAACACTATCTAACTGAACAAACTTAGATTTATACTTTAAGCCATTTTTTGAAATAACCAGAGAGCTTCTTAATTTCAAATACTCATAAACTACAATAAATAACAAACAAAGAAAAACAAAGCCAGCACTAATTAATAAGGAATTATAACCTTTCTCTTTTTCATAAAAAGTAGTAGTTTTTAGAACCTTATTTGAAAGGGTTTTAAAAGCTGCCTTTTTAACAATGCCCTTTTTATTTAGATAATATAGATGGTCTTTATAAAAAACAGGACTTACATCAATTTGAAATAAATAGATAAAAGGGTTAATTTTAAATTCTGTAAGCTCATTCTCTACTACATCTACACGATATAACCTACCTAATGCGTTTATAATATAGATAGATTTATCAATTATGAAATTAGCAGGATATGAACCAAAATCAGTTTTTGATTTTCCTAAAAAGTGCCATTCTTTAGTTTTAAAATTAAAAGACCAAACTTCATTATTTGAAAAAGAATCTCTTACTCCATTATTATGTAGACCAGACCCACCAAAAAAATAAAATTCATCTCCTGTATCAATTGAAAGATGAGAATGCACAGCTCTCGCTTTACTAGAAGTATTTGATATATTATAAATTTCCCATTCCTTTGTTGTATTATCTAAGTACACAAAAAAATTAGATGAACTCCAATAACCATAACCACCATGTCTAAAAAGTGTGTCATTTTTAATAAATATGCAACTTCCTATTAAAAAATTTTTAATATCAGAATTATCTATCCTAGCCAAACTGTCTTTTTCTGTTAACTCAAAAACATCGCCTCCCTGCTCATCTAAAAAGATTAATTTGTTTGCTTTAATTATTGGACGAAATGCAAGTAACCTCTTCGGTCTTAAAATTTTCTGTTTTGCTACAATTTTTAAATTATTTGCATCTAATCTAATCAAGGAGTCACTAGTAATGTATATAATTTGATTCCTTAAAGAATCTACCAACAAATTGTTTGTTTCTCCGTTCCTTTTTTCTTGAGAAAAAGAAACAAAAGGAACTAAAAACAACAACCAAATAACACCTTTCATTGTACTAATTTTATACTTATTAGTTGCAAAATACACTTTTTAATTATTAATTGATGTTTTGGAAGGAATTAAATAGGTGAATTAAAATTTGAATAAGTATATTAATTAGGTTTATATATGTTGTTAAAAAAGGTTTTATTCACAACAAATACATAAAACGCTCTAGTCACCTACTACATTTTTAGCATAATTTTCTTAACAAAACACTTAATACACTTACTATTAATATTTTAAAACGGTATTAAACAGAAAAAAGGGTACACTTTTTTAAGTATTGTCAATTTAACTAAATTGAAGTAGAAAGATATGCCTATGAGCGCTTTTAAAGCTTCAAATTTAAAGTAAATTTACAAGCTTTATCGCACTATTTTTAAACATAAAACCTACTATTGGGAGATTAAAAAGTTTAAAAAATTCTAATCCTAAAAAGACTATTTAATTATTAATTTTTTAGCAATTACCTTGTTTCCTATATTCACTTTTAAAAAATACAATCCCTTGGGAAGTACTAACTTAATTTGAGCGTTTTCTGATAGATTTCTGTTTTTTTCATAAAAAACTAACTTTCCAAGCGTGTCATGAATTTTAAGCATTACGAGTTCGTTTGAATTTAAATTTAAATTAAAAACACCTGTTGTTGGATTTGGCGTTATTTTAAAATTAAAAACAGGTAACGCTGCTACTCCCAAGGAAGAAGGATTAAATAAATCAACCCGCCACAGTCCTCGACCGTATGTTGCCACATACAATTTGTTATCTGCCGTATTTATTTCCAGTTCATTAACTTGAACATTTGGCAGTTCCGTATTATAAGGTGTCCAAATAGTTTCATTAGCTCTCAAATAATAAATCCCATAATTCATCCCGAGATACAATATATCTTCTTCATAGGTCGTATCCCAAACAAGTGCTAAAGCGCTAAAATTTGGAAGATCGTGAAGCTTTGATACCCAGTTAATTCCACCATCATTAGATATATATACTTTTTCTGATGAATTTACAGCAATAGCAATCTTCATGGGGTCTAAGGGATGTATTGCAATGGCATTAATGTTTCCAGAAAAACCTGTTAGCGGCATCCAATCTCCTGACAGACCTCCATCTTCAGTTTTATAGAGATTCTCTCCAAGTGCTGCATACATTATATTTCTATCTGAAGCCGCTATTTTTAAGTGATTTAGGTTATTTTCAAAGTTTTGTGATATAGAGACCCAACTGCGCAAATTATCAACATTCTCTCCACCAGCTTCAGATTTATAAACCTCATCGTATCCTGCATAAATAGTTGTTGCTACTTGCGGATCTTGTTCAAAAGGAGTTACCCAGTTGCCTTCTTTATCCTCTGGGGAAGGTAAACCGAAATACGTCTGACCTTGATTTAGTGATTTGTATAAAACTCCTGTTTGTGAAGTTCCATAAATGATATTATTATCTGAATGATCGATAAAAGTCTCCATCCCATCAGCTCCTAACCAATCATACCAAATACCGTCTGCTCTATAAAGAGAGGTTCCATTGTCTTGGGACCCTCCAGAAACAATGACTGGATCTGTTTGACTGATTCCAATTTTATAAAATTGACGAATTCCCAAACCAGCGGATAAATCGGTATAATACGCACTACTAACATTCAGCGGGTCATTGGCTACAAAAATGCCGCCATCACTACCCACATATATTTTGTCATTATGATACATCATCATATCAATATCTGCATGACAATAACCAATATTTTGATTTTTTGCATTTTGAGGAACCCATTGAGAAGTTATATTGAAACTTGCACCTCCATCCACAGATCTCCAGGAGAGTATGCCCGCAATATGAACATCGTTAGCATCATTTGGATTCACAATAACATCCATATCTCTTGGCGCCTGCCCCCTATTATCGTTTGCATTTGAGCTGTATCCAAAATAATTTTTATTTGTATGGTCTAACTTTACAAAATTAGAACCACTATCGTTTGATTTGTAAAACCCTCCAAATATGCCACCATTAGCTTCGAGCACATACACAACCTCAGGATTATCTGCAGAAACACCTATCATTTTGGCTCCAGTACTAAAACTATTATCAACTGAATCGGAATCAAAATTATCAGAAAATATAACACCTGAAGCAGCATCTTCAACAGAAACATCATCCAAAGTCAATCCACGAGCATAGTTAGATTCCCCCTCAAATGCTATATAATAATCTGCAGTTGGGTTTGGTAAGACAAGGGTTACATCCTGCCAAGCGAGTACCTCTTCTGTATACTCCGCTAGTTCAATCCAAGCTTCATCAATACTTGTTTTATAAAGCACTTTTAACGCATCTATATCACCATCCCAATTCACGTTTGTAAACGAAAACTTTAGTTCGGGATTTACACTACTACCCATGCTAAGTTTAGGAGAGATTAATTTTGTAATTGGTTTTGAAAAATCTGATTGGAAAAAAATAGCTAATTTATCACCACTTTTAGGTACAACAGAATTATTTTGATTTGCGGCTGCTTTTACCCAATTAGTAGTACCAGAAACGTACTCCTGTGTCCAAAATTGTATAGAGTTGTCTGCGGTATTTAATTTATCAAAGGTTGCTCCACCATCAATAGATTTAAATAAAAGGTTCCCCGAAGCGTATATTGTATTCGTATCATCAGGTTTAAATTCTATATCAAAACCCGTTGCAGCGTCTGCATGAATTATTGCCCATGTAAGGCCTGCATCTGTAGATTTATATATTCCATCATACTGACTAGCACAAAACATTTTATTACTATTTAATGGGTGTATTAAAATTTTATTAACATATCCATTTCCTGTGTCTGCTAATTGATTCCAGGTTGCCCCTGCATCAATTGACTTAAAAATTATTCCTGAACGGGTTCCCCAATAATAAATGTTAGAATTAGTGGGGTCAATCGTTAATGAGTATACATAAATATTAGAGAGATTGTCTGTTAATACAGACCAATTAACACCACCATCAAGTGTTTTCCAAACACCGCCTCCTGGAGACCCAACAATAATATGATTTTCGTTACTTGCATCAATAGCAATACTTGTAATTCTTCCAACTCCAGGGTTCCACCCAGAAGTTTGGTTCCAATTCGTAGGACCTAATTGCTCCCAGCTTTCAACCTTAGTCACTTGGTTTAACTTAGTTCCTTTATTCTTATATGAATTATAGCGTTCCAACTCATCAAAGTAGAAAGAAGGTGTCTTTAAAAATCCTTTTTCGTCTTGCATGCGAAGCGCATCATATTCCCAACGTTTAAAACTTTTGTAGCCAGTTCCTCTGCCTTTGTCTTTGTTTTTAAAATACTCACTGGCTGAATTTTGAATTTCCTGAACCGTGAAATTATCAGAATTAATCATCTCTAGATAATTTTGAGAATGCACTCCAAAAAACGAAAACGAGAAAAACCAGAAAATAAAAATTACTTTATTCATCCTATTATCATATTAAATTTAAAAAAATACCTAAACTAAAAAAAAACGAGCAAATCTGCGACGAAAGATACCAAAGTTAATTATTTAAAACAACTGTAATAAAATAACTAAAAGTTAAATGTTTAACTATTTGTAAAAAACACACAACAAAATAATTTTTATATGCTTTTACATGCATAAATAAATTTAATTAATTTCAAAACACACGATTACCAAATCTAAGCAAAGACCTATAAGCCCAGAGTTTCTTTCAGTTTAAAATAAAAAAAAGTAACCATTACGAAAACTAGGTTCTTTACTACACGTTGTTTCGCAAAGAGACAGAAAGTGAAGCTTGCACAAAGAGGCACTTTAGAAATATTATCTGAAGTTTTAAAATATAGTTGAGAAATTATAATAGTAAGCTCTCTTAAAGGAATAAGAAATGCATATGATTTAGCTACTTTATATTACTTGTTATTTAAAATTAATATATATTTACAACTCACTAATTTATTAAAAATATGAAAAATATAATTTCAATTGCGGTATTAATTTGTTCAATTACATTAGTATCTTGTGTTCCATCTCCCCC
>JBLHGY010000052.1:0-10492 GCA_047616665.1 Polaribacter sp. | reverse complement strand
TTTTTTCAGGTGATTTAAGGATTGCAGAATATGTATTTCTGTTTAGAAATAAGTCTCTAATAATTAATAACGACCATCGATCTCCCACTAAATCTAATGCGCTGCTTAAAGTGCAGCTTGACCGAAATTCTGAATTATCCATTCTTAAGTATAGTTTGTTTTTTAGTACCTACAAAAGTAATCATTTTTATGAAGATTCTAATTTTTATATTAAATTGTTAATTGCAATTTAATATAAAAATACGTACATTTGATATTCACTCTATAAAATTATAAAGAAAATTGCAAGAGTCCTATTAATTGCCCTTACGGTTTTATTTATAAGCTATTCAGAACAAAAAAACGAAATTTGCCATGACTTAGAAATTGCAAAATCAAACCTTGACAAAGATGTTAAAATGTACGCCTCTATTTGGAAGGATATCTTTGAAAAAAGGGATGTATTATTAATTACAACTAACAAATTTGACAGTGAGGTGACCTTAATAACTTCAACTGGAAATTTAATAGGAATAGCAGCATTTCAAAGTTATTACAATAATTATTTTACTGGTTTTTCAGATGCAAAAATCACAATACTTGACGTTTATGGTCAGGGAAATTTAATAACTAAACATTGGAGATTTACAGGAACGCATGATGGAGAAATGTTTGGAATTCCTGCGACCAATAAAAAAATAGACCTTTACGGAGTATCATTAGTAACTATAAAATATGGAAAGGTTTTAAAAGAAAAAAATTACTTTGATAATTATTCATTTTTATCTCAATTAGGGTTAATTCAACCATAAGGTTTTATAAATTGCTACCCAACCTCTAATTAAGTTTAGAAGTTAGATTCTATTGAAAAGACACCCTGTATTTATTAACTCCTATTTCAATACCATAATCTAAACCGTCTGTTTTGTATACCATTGAGGTGCTGAACCAAAAAAAAGAATAATATAACATTTACACTCTTGCGCGAAAGATTGAATTTCCAATAGAGAAGTAAGAAAAAATACTAGTTTTTTCGGCTTATATTCGAGATTTATTAAATATGCTTTTTTGATTGTAACAAGAAAATAATTCTACTAAATTAATAAAGCCTCAAAGGTTTTGATATATAATTTATACAAGAAAGTATGCCTTCTTTTAATAGCAAAACTGTTACTTGCAACAAAAGTAATACCCTTCTTAAATTTAAATACTTAAATTTAAGAAGGGTATGTAAATATATCTAGTGCTGCAATGGTCACAACCATATGCTTTAACACCCAAAATATATTTTGAAATACCGACTCTTTTCATCCGATGCCTTGAAGGAGATTTACAATTAGGACATTTTTTCATTATAGTTTTTTGAGAATAAATTGACCGTAAAATTATTGCAGATTTTTTAAAAAACTATTATATAATTTTAAGAAAATGTTACATAAATAATAACTTGTAAGATAGCTTCAATTAGAAGAATATGCATTCACAGAATTAGTTATGCTATGGTTTTAGATGAAGACAAAGTGTATTAATCTTTATAAAATTTATTTTTTCCGATAATCCAAATATCATACCAAGGATAAACCAGGCATCTATTTCAATAACTCTTTTTTGAAATAAATGAAGAATACTAAAACTACTATTGTATTTAACAAAGTTAGCGAAACAGGTGTTTAAAAACTTTTTACTCTATTAAGTATATTTTCATTTTAAATTTTTTAGTTAGAAACTACAACAAGTGAAACAATTGAAAAAACTGTTGTAAAAATAGAGTTTAAACTATTTTACCCTACTAAAAAAACATTTCACCCCAAGCCATTATAGATATAAAACTATCCTTGTAGTATTAATTAATTAAAAATTTAATTATTATGAAAAAAATATTACTTGCATTTTTTGAGACTAATTTTCCTTCAATTTTTGCATTGTCTAGTTTTACAACTTTAAGCTTTTGATTTTTTTATATAATACTATTATACATATTAAAGTCTTTCAAGTATTGAAATAAAAAGCTTAATACTCTTTTAAAAAGATTCATTCATCTACATATATATGCACTCTAACTTAATAAATGCCAAATTGTTTTACTTTTTTTTGATCTTTACCCCGAATCAAAATTCTCTATTTATATTGGTTCAAAAAATATAAGAAAGTATGAAAAATTGTCCAAAATGTACATCTACTTCAAGGCACAGAATGAAAAGAACAGGTATTTCAAAATATATTTATAGTCTTAAAGCATATGGTTGTGACCTTTGTAACACTAGATATATTTACATACCCTTCTTAAATTTAAGTACTTCTATCTAACTGATCAAAAAATGCAACTCCCTAAAAGGTGGTAAACCAAGCACAAAATTTATAATGTAATACCCTTTAATACTGGGGTAACTATTAGTAAAAAAAATGTTCTGCGCATCTACGTTTAACTTATTTATGAAGTTTAGAAGCGGTAAAGTTAACAGCTGAAGATATACTTTCTAATTATTTAATCGATAGTTATTATATTCTTTCATATTACCTATATTTAAAATTATAAAATCAAATTAATTACCCCAAAGTCTTGGGTTTAAATTTCTATAACTAAAACTATATACTATGCCTGCTGATGGATATATATGAGATTTTTGGGTATCAATATCATCTTTTAAATATTTGTACATAACTTGTAAATTCATTCCTAATTTTTGTGAAAACCAAAAAGTATTTCCTATTCCAAAATTAGAATTACCTGTAATAACTTTCCCTTTTAAATAACTTGCACCCATTAAGATATAAGGAACAACATTAGAATTAGATCTTCTAAAGTCATCTCTAAAAGCTCTATCAAAAGATGTATAGCTCTCTTCCCCATTACTCTAGTAGCAAAAGCTGCATCTAAAGTTAAACCTTCAAAAATATTAAGCCTTGGAGATACACATACCAAAGGACTACTATTATATATGTATTTTGCACTTGCTAGACTAATTCCCGCAGCCCATTTTTGATGTTTATTTTGTGCTTTAAAATGAAATAATTAAAAATGTTATTTTCATCTTTAAGTGAATATTAGACTATTCATTGTAGTACTTTAAGTTCATTAAAAAATTAAAACTAATGATTTGTTTTTTAGCAAGATAATCGTTGGTTTTAATGGTGGCTATACTTTATCTTTTCTTTCTCTTAGTAATCCAAACATTTATCCAATTCCGATACCAAAGTATGTGCTACTTTTATTTATTTGTATCATAGGAGCAATTGTTAATCCATAAAATCTTGTTAAAGGAAATTCTATCTTAGGATTGATTATTAAACGAACGCTATTCTGTTTTTCATTATCCCAGCTGTAATAAGTACCGCAAGCGTCAGTATTTAAAACCCAATTTTGAGGTTCTCTCATTGTGGTCAAACCCGATCCAAAGGATAAATTTTCCCTAATCGTCTCTTTTTTATTAAACGCATAAATCTTTGCAAAACTAATTTGATAACTATTGAAATAATCAAGATATCAAAGAAAAGAACAATCGTCGTGCATAGCGGAATAGTCTTAGTATTCTAATTTTAAACTAGTTAATCCGCCTGTATATTCAATTTTAAATGTGTTGTTTTTTTAGTTATAAAATTTAAATCAACTTTAATATAATTATCTAAATTTAATTCACTTGTGATATAAATTTATTAGTTTCTTTAGATTGAGCAACAATAAATTAGTGCCAATCAAAATTATAAATAGCGTAAATTTCTTTTTCTTGCTCATTTTGCAGCTTTTTTGTTCAAAATTAATAAAAAACAACTCTTTAAAATGTAGTATATCCTATAAAAAAAAACTAAACTATAGTAGTATCTAATGCGTCAAATAATTGAAACTGAATATTACTTTTTTCATCATACTAGGAACATAGTCGTTGTAATTTCGTTGTTATTCTTATAATTTTTTGGATATTTACAATATAAAACTTGCAATTATGAAAAATATCCTTTTTATACTATTAGTATCAATTTTGTTAATTGGATGCAAAGACGATGCACAATTTGATCCTACCATATTTAATTCTGACCTTTCAATTATAGAAAATTTAGAGAATGGAGTTCCTGTTTTAGATATTGCATCCCAAACAAGTATAGATGCTTTTTATGGTTTAGAATTCGGTGGTGGTTTTATTTTTCATGTAGATGAAATAGATGGTACATTGATGGTTGCCCGTGACTATGCCATAGCTGGGAATGTCGCTTGGGGAGACCATTTTGATTTACTTACAGGTTCTTCCATAGGAGATGGTTTAGAGAACACTCAAATAATGGTAAATATGAATGCTGAGGATAACAGTCTTGTTCCTAATGGTTTGGAATTTGGCAGTGATGATTATGTATTTAAAATAGCTCTTGATTTAAAACATGAAGGTTTTGATGATTGGTTTATTCCCTCTAGTGATTCTATGAAAGCTATTTTTGACAATGTACACACAAATGGAATGGGTAATTTTAACCAGACATATATTTACTGGACATCTACAAAGGAAGGCTATAATCCTTATGTAATGGGATTCAACTTAAATTCCTGGGGTGGTGAAGCATTTGCAGGATCTTGTTTTAATGTTAATGGTATTTTAGTTGTTAGAAAATTTTAAAAGATTCAATTTTAGATTAATTAATTCCATTCTTAAATTTAATTAAAAAAGAAATAAAATCAAAGCCAAGGCCTGCTTGAAAAGTGAAAACATTATACCCATTTAGACACACAGTAATTACAGCAATTTTTAAAAGTGCAGGCGCTCTAAGTAAACTCCAGAAACCAGTGGGGTATTTTATATACATGTAAGTAAATTATTTACTAAGTATAGCAGTTGCTGAACTCACAGCAAACGATATGCCTATCGTTAATGCAAAGAGCATTAATTACAAACTCCACCCGAATAAGAAGTTATTCCAGCAGCGTTAATCGCCCTACAAGCATTGCTATAAGTTACTCCGTCGCAGCCACAAACTGGAGCATACTCTTGGGTACACAAGGCATCTAAATCAATCAAACTTTTATCTATGCAGCCTAAGGGTATTTCATCATCAGCAACACAACTTAATAAAGTAATAGCAACAAACAAGTACAGTAATTTTTTCATAACATTGCAAAGATAATAAATATGTCCTAGCCTATGTAAGCTCAAAGACAGCTGAATTAACAGAAATAAATATGCTTATATCCTAGAAAACAGATAATTAGTTAGAGATGGTGTTGTGGTTATTCTTTTAATTTCGGATGTTTATTAATTCAGCCTCTAATTCCGATTTAGCATTCTCTTGTATTGTTGATAAAGTTCCATTTAGCAAATTGTTATTTTCATAAGGATCACCTACTAAATAATACATCTCCTCCATTCCAAGTGCACTAACTATAAGTTTATATTCACCATTACTAATAGTCCATCTATCAGTTGTTCCATTATCCATTTCAGAATATTGATAATCTCTAATTGTATTATTACTTGTTAATAGTGGTTTAAAGCTTTTACTGTCGTGAATTTCGTTTACTGAAATCCCAGCAATTTCTGCAATTGTAGCAAATAAATCTGTACTATTTATTAAGTTATTATCTGTACCTGATCGAGAGACAGTGTTTCCAGAAATAAACATTGGAACGTTAACTCCACCCTGATATAAAGTATTTTTCACGGTTGCACTTGAATAGGGGTTTTGAGCAACTTGATTTGGTGTACCATTGTCGCCAATAAAAATTATAATTGTGTTATTTCTTTCAACTTCAGGAATAGCATCTAATAACCTTCCAATTTGAAAATCCATTGCTTCAATCGCTGCCATATAGTAAGGAATTGGGTCTAACCCATTGTTATATGCAGGTAAGTTCCCTTGACTGTGCATATTACTTGGTGGTGCATGAAATGGTGTATGTGGTGCATTATATGCCAACCACATAAACCAAGGTTTAGATTGTTGATTAATCCAATCTATCGATAAGTCTGTAAAAGTTTCTGTTATATATTCTGTAACCTGAGTTGTAGCACTATCCTCGTTTAATTGCCATTGGTAATAATCATTTACTGCCCCACGAATAAGGCCAGCGTAATAATCAATTCCAAATATTTCTGGATTTATAGCTGAATTGTTACCTGAAAGATGCCATTTTCCAACAATTGCGGTTGCATATTTATTGTTAGTTTGAGTACTAATATATTTTTGTAGTGTAGTTTCCAAAGCAGATAATTCATCTCCAACAGCTTTTACACCAGTTCTATAACCGTACTTTCCAGTAATTATAGAGGCTCTAGTTGGCGTACAAGTTGGATTTGCCCAAAAATTACTAAAAGAAATTCCATTATTTCTAATGGCGCCTATGTTTGGTGTATTGGGTTTTATATTGCCTTCTGTAAAACCACTTATCGCGTCTTTACCTAAATCGTCTGCAATAATAAAAAGAATATTTGGTGATTGTATTAAGTCTACAATTTCGTTTGAATCCTCTGATTTATTGCAGCTTATAATTATAAATAAAGTGGTAAACAAGCAAATTCTAGCTGCTCTTGCAGAATGTTTATAGTTCATAATCGTTTGGGTTACTCTTTTAATATTTTAGATATTCCATAAATAAAACACCTTTAAGACTTTTATTCTCTCAAAAGGTTTAAATTAATTCTTATTTTAAATGGCATACAGCTTGTTATTAAGAGGTTTAAAAGGATTAAAAAAAACAATAAACCCACTCTAGTAGTGGGTTTATTGTTTTTTATGATTTTTATAAAAAAAAACTACATGGTGTTTAATTAATCTAAATTGGCCATGTAAATAACTTCTCTAGTAACCTTACCTTCATCATTAAAGTCATGACTCATGTGTAAATATTCGCGAGTTTCTTTTCCTGTCTCTGCATTCGTGTTGTTTACCCACCACCAAGATTGAACAACCCACTGCCCTTTGTCTCTTGCGTAATAAATAGCATCAGGATATCCTGACTGCTCTAGATTGCGTACACTGTTTGTTGCCACTTCCTGCTGCCATGTAGTTGTACGCTCTTCTAGGTTTAGGTGTCCGTCTACTCCCAAACGGTAAAACTTTACATCTTCCGAAAAATAAGTAGCCAATTCCGATATTTCTCCAGCCTCAAAATGTGCAACCATCTCATTCAATTTATTAATGATTGGATGTTCATCATATACGCGGCCGTTTCTATGCATTCCTAAAGATGCCTGAATTTGTGCACCCGCAGACTCTCGATCATAATAGTTTATCGTTGTCGTAATTTTCCCTTGGTTCGTCACATAATAATTCGAGTGCATATTTGCCTTAACAAGTAAACCGCTGGTTTTATTCACCGCAGAGAATACCATCCAGTCCATAGCCCATGCACCTTTTTTATCATTTTTGTACTTAATAATATCGGGTGTAGCACCTTCCATAACAGTAATTTTAATATCGCTAAAATTCTTTTGCCACCAAAGCATGTTGGAAACTTCTTCATCTACAGTGCCTGCTTCATCTTCGCCAGGGCCCCAGATTTTCGCTTCCTCAGCGTACAAAGCTCTTAGTTCAGCCTCAGTTCCTGATTCCCATATCCGGTAAGTTTCTTTAACAACATCATATGCAGGATGCTCTGAATACGTTACTCCTGATTTCACTTGACTCCAACCTAATAAAGGGATGAGTGCTAATACCATTACTAATTTCTTCATGTTACTTGTGTTTAAAATTGATTATTTATTTAATTGACTCAAATATACTACTTTTTAATTGCAATCAACAATTATTTATTTATAGGCTTAGAATAGTTCTTATTGATTTTCAAACTATGAGTCTAAAATCACCAAAAACTGAAAGGTATAGGTCTGTTTCATTCAGAATTTAGACCTTCCATTTCTTTTGGGATGCGGTAAAAAAAATGCCCATCTTTTATAAAGATGGGCATTGAAAATATATTTGATTCCTTATTTAGAGCGTCCTGCAGACTCCATAACAAGATATGCTGTGTCTCCATCTACTTTAAAAACATTACCCCATTGACCTCTAACCATTGTGTTGGTAGTTGTATCTAACTGAGTCCAATTACCATACCCTACTGCTAATGCATCTCCAAGATATTTGTACCCTAGAATATTAGCGTCCAATACCATACCATCGGAAAACACCTCTGTCGCTTTAATCTTGTCACGTCCTACAACGATCCCCTCTTTAGAACTTACATTTTGAATTGCATTTTCTGTAAAAAGCATCGATAAACCTTCAGCATCTTTTTCATTAGCGTATTTTATATAACCTGCTACAGAAGCTTGTATTTTATCAAAATGAGCCTCCTTAGAAACAATAGATTCTTCAAGAGAAATCACTTCAGTAGAAAGTGTGTCTATTTCATTAAAAGTTCTGTGGGCAGATTCTAATAAAAATTTCACTTTACCATCTTTATATCGATAAACATTACCCCACTTACCACTTTCTAAAGTTTCATTGTTAGCGTCTAAAATTTTAAAAGTTCCAGCTCCGATCAAAATCTCATCAGACAACAAACGAGTTTCTATAATACCAACAGTAATATGACTATTTTTAAAAGCACTACCTTCTGCAAAAGTTTCTGTAAATGAGTTTTTTATAGCCTCACTACCTATTATTGGAACTAAAGAATTAGAGATCACTCGTACGGCATCATCTGTAAACTCTCCAGAAATACCTGGAGCATCACCTAAACCCCAAAGACCAATAAAACTTTCTGTAGACCCAGACATTAGCGTTTTGGCGTCTAAAGTTTTAACTATCTCTTTTGTTGTGGTGTCTTTACAACCAATTAAGAACAAAAAAGTCAATAAAAGACTCGTACTTATAAGTTTTTTCATGATAATTTAATTTTTATATTAAATACTAAAATAGTAATTTACTTTCAAAAAGAATGTAATTAAATTGTAAAAATAAAGAGTGGCTCTATTAACGGAAAATGAAATGCCTGCGGTTACAGACAGTCTAGACTCATAAATTCTTCTAAACTAATTTCTGAATAGCCATCATCCATAACTCCTCCACTCAAGTCAATATTAAGAGTATATACGATACTAATCTTATCATTATAATCCTTTGTTACTATCCAATTCTGACCATAAATGCCTTCTAATACAAATTGTTTGGAATTGTTAATAATTGTATCCCTATACCATTTCAAGTGAAGACCATAGGAGAAAGAAGATACACTATTTGTTAAAGAGCACGGCACTTGATTGGGGTCGTCATTATTTTTTTCATAGTATGTCCATCCCTCATATTGTCCACCAAGCAATTCTGCATCTAAAAGAGACAGGTCAAAATAGACGTATCTTCTGCCGTTAGGAATGTCTTTATAATAAACTTTATCTTTTAGAGTTTCTATTAAATTTATTTCAAGAATATCATTCGCATCTTCACAAGAAAACAAAAGTGGACTAATAAGCAACAATAGGAACAAATTTTTCATTTTTTTCATTTTATGATTAAAAATCAACTAATTAGATTAGGAATTAACTTTCATTACTCCTAGAAACTACTCCCGACAAACTTTATTCCTAATAGCAGTTTTATTAACAGGTTTTTTTCTCCATTTTTATTGGTTTTATTATAACTCGTAAATTTATATTTTAAATAAATTAAAAATAAAACAAACCTATTTGTGTAGTTTATAATTAGCAGAATTGAAAGAATAGAATATGTCTATGGTTTAGGTTTTATTAGCTTTATTCTTATAAGGAAATATTTTATAAATAAGCATTAACCCACCTCTATAGATCAAAACTTCTCCACTCCCATTAAATGGTCTGTCATTCTCTAAAGGAACATCAACTCTTACCTTTCCTTGATACCCTTTGTAATTAGACATTGCATAGCCCCCACCCATAAACAACTCAAGAGAAAAACGCTTGTTAATACGTTTTTTATAACCAATAGTCAATCCGTGAAAAACTGAACGTCCCGAACGAAAAGCCCCATCTGCATCTTCTGAAGTTGAATATCTTGGATGAATTATAAGATTATAAGGTTTTTGAAAAGTAAACATACCATATCCTAGGTGCGCACCAACAAACCACCCACTAATGTCTGAATTGCTATAATATCTAAATTCGAAAAAAGTTTGATTTATTTGTAACGGTTTCCCATCTATAGTGTCCCAAAAAGAGGCCAACATGTCAAATTGAATGCTTGTATTTTTTCCAACTTGAAATTCTAAACCAATATTAGGAACTCCAACAGCCAAAGTTGGAATATTTGTTTTTAACTCAACTTGCGCAGAAATATTATTTATACTTCCAACTAAAATATACATTAGAAACGGAAAAATTAAAGTACTCACTTTTTTCATGTTTTTTTTCAAATATATAAATTAAATTCTATTTGCAACCAATAAACTTATTAGCAGATTAACATTAGCTATATTATTCTATACCAATACATTATATCCTTTTACATTTGAAATTGTATGCAGTAAAATAAGCTAATCTTAATAAGCATCAATTAGATGCCAATAGAGGTTAACTTGATTTCATCTAACACACTTCCTACACCTCAACTATATTCATTC
>JBLHGY010000051.1:0-10524 GCA_047616665.1 Polaribacter sp. | reverse complement strand
CAACCAGATGATATGAAATACATGTATTCTGATGTTGAAATTTGTGCTACCTGTCAAATGGTTTATCAATTTATTGAAATGAACAACGATTTAGATTTGATAGATGAAGCAATTGCAACTTGTTTGTATACAGGAATTATGACGGATACGGGTTCTTTTAGGTTTCGATCTACTACCAGTAAAACACATAGAATTATTGCAAATTTAATTGAAAAAGGTGCCCAGAACGATAAAATTCATAACAACGTGTATGATGCTAATTCTTACGGCAGATTGCTATTGTTAGGACAAGCACTTAGTAATTTACAGATTTTGCCAGCATATAAAACAGCATTTATTACACTAACAGAAGCAGAAAAGAAAAAGTTTGATTTTCAAAAAGGAGATACAGAGGGTGTAGTTAATTACGCACTTTCTTTAAAAGGTATTATTTTTGCAGCTATTTTTATTGAAGATAAAGAACAACATATTATTAAAATTTCTTTTAGATCTAAAGGAGATTTTTCTGTAAATCAGTTTTCAAGAAATCATTTTAACGGAGGCGGCCATGATAATGCAGCAGGGGGTAAGTTCAATGGCTCTGTTGAAGAAGTAATTACAGCATTTAAAGAATTGTTGCCAACGTATAAAAATGAATTAAATAGATCTTATGAAATATAGTTTGTTTTTTGTTTTTTTATATTTTCTAAGTTGTTCTGCACCTCAAGCAAGAAGACCTATAAACCCAAAACCTTCTGCTACAATATTTCAAGAAAACATTGCTGCTACAAAAAAAATATTTCAGTTAGAGGAAGCTAAAATTTTAAAATATATAAAAAATGATAGCTTAAATGTATATAAAACTTCACCAAACGGATTTTGGTATACCTACGTTCATCAAATACAAGAAGATTTAGTAACCCCGAAAACAGGAGATATTGCAGAGTTAACTTATGATATTAGAGATTTAAATGATATTATTTTATACAGTAAAGAGACCTTAGGTATTAAAAATTACATGGTAGATAAGGAAGATTTTATTTCTGGAATTCAAAAGGGAATAAAGTTGATGAAAGTGGGAGAAACTATTATATTTGTCATTCCGTCTTACAATGCTTTTGGCATTTCTGGTGACGGAAATAAAATTGGAATAAACAAAACGATTAAAAGTAAAATAACATTATTAAATATTAAATAAATTAAAAAAGATGAAATTAGTAAAAAAATTAGCAGTCGTAGCAGTAACAGTTTCTTTGTTTTCATGTGGAAATCAAGCACAAGATGTAAAGATTTTAGAAACAGAATTAGATTCAGTTAGTTATGCAGTCGGTTTAAGTATGAGTGGTCAGTTAAAATCAAACTTTAGTGAAGTAAATAAAGCAATTTTAGCACAAGGAATTAGAAACGGCTTAGATTCTACTAACTTATTAATCGATGCAAAAGATATGCAAGAGGTTTTAAGCGGCTACTTTAAAAAGAAGCAACAGGCCCAAATGGAAGAGCGACAAGCAGCAGCTTCAAAAGCAGCAGAAGCTAAGTTTGGTGAAAATAAAAAAGCAGGAGAGGATTTTTTAGAAGCGAACAAGTCTAAAAAAGGTGTAAAAATTACAGAAAGTGGTATTCAATATATCGTTTTAAAGGAAGGTTCAGGTGAAAAACCAGCAGGATCAACGACAAAAGTAAAAGTGCATTACCACGGTACAAATATAGCGGGAAATATCTTTGATAGTTCTGTAGATAGAGGAACGCCATCTACATTTGGTTTAAACCAAGTAATTAAAGGTTGGACAGAAGGTGTTCAATTAATGAATGAAGGGGCTAAGTATAAATTCTTTATTCCTCAAGAATTAGCTTATGGTGCACAACAAAAAGGTGAAAACATCAAGCCTTTTTCTACGCTAATATTTGAAATTGAATTGTTAGAAGTATTAAAATAAAAATATGCAGAAATTTTTCTTTATTTCTATAATATTTATGTTATTAATATCTTGTATTCCACTTAAGTATAAGGACTTGGAAGCAGGTATATATGCAGAGGTTCAAACAAATAAAGGAAATATTTTATTAGAATTATATACTGAAAATGTACCTAAAACTGTTGCAAATTTTATTGCTTTGGTTGAGGGTACAAACAGTAGATTAGTAGATTCTTTAAAAGGTAAAAATTTTTACGACAATATTATTTTTCATAGGGTTGTACCAAATTTTGTAATTCAGGCTGGTGGTTTTACATCCCAAGGAAGAAAAAGTACAGGGTATTTTTTTGGGGATGAGTTTCCAAAAAATAAAAATGGAAACATGATGTATAAGCATGATGATAAAGGCGTGCTATCGATGGCAAATGGAGGACCATTAACAAACAATACTCAGTTCTTTATAACGCATAGAGCAATACCTCATTTAGATGGTAAACATAGTGTGTTTGGTAAAGCTATTATAAATTGTTTAGAATTAAAAAAGTTACAAAAAATACATCCAGATACGTTGCAATTAAAAAAGGCAATTGATCTAACAAGAATGGCAGTAATAAATAAGGTTTCTCAAAAGGATACCATTATTACTATAAATATTATTAGAATAGGTGCTAAGGCTCAAGATTTCAATGCCGCGAAAACTTTTGATGAAGAGGTTCTTAAATTTAACCAGTCTCAAGAGGAAATAGCCAAAGAAGAGCATAAAATAGAAGAAGAAAGATACGTTACTTATCTATTAAAAAAGAACTCTTTTTTAATAGAAATGGAAGCGTCTAGGGCACAGAAAACAGGCACTGGTTTACGTATTTTAAAATTAAAAAAAACAAAAGGTAAAAAAGTTTTTAGCTCAAAAAAAGTAACTGCCAATTATACTTTGTATACTGCGGATGGTAAAAAGATGAACTCTTCAGATGATGTAGGTAAACCTATTGTTTTTGATTTAAATAACACACAAAAACCAATGATAAGTGGTTTAAAAGAAGGGCTTTTATCAATGAGATCAGGTGAGAAGTCACGTTTTTTTATTCCCTATACTATTGGTTTTGGAAATCAAAAATTCGGTCCTTTTCCAGCAAAATCAGATTTAGTTTTTGAAATAGAAATCTTAAAAATTGACAAATAATTTGTTAGACATTATACAAAAAGACAAAGAATTACTTATTTTTCTAAACAATTTAGGAAACGAAAATTGGGACACACTTTGGCTTGGTATTACGTACCAATTTAATTGGGTGCCATTATTTATTTTTATCATTTTTTTAGTGCTTAAAAGTTTCGGTTGGAAACGCGGAGGTGTAGTTATTATTTCCATGATTTTATTAGTTGCTTTTTCGGATCAATTTACAAACCTTATTAAAGATTCTGTAGAAAGATTAAGACCCAATAATGATCCTGAAATTAAACATCTTTTAAGAATATTTATAAAACCACAGGGTTTTAGTTTCATGTCTGGTCATGCAACTACTTCTACATTTTTCTCTGTTTTTACGGTTCTTTTACTAAAAGATACATATAAATACATATATTTTATTCTATTATTTCCTTTAGTTTTTGCTTATAGTAGAGTCTATTTAGGTGTTCACTTTCCAATAGATATCTCTGTAGGAATCATAATAGGAACCCTTTTTGCAAATTTGTATTATATAGTATACAAGAAAGTAGATAGAAGGATTTTTGATT
Organism: Polaribacter sp.; assembly: GCA_047616665.1. Classification (GTDB taxonomy): domain Bacteria; phylum Bacteroidota; class Bacteroidia; order Flavobacteriales; family Flavobacteriaceae; genus Polaribacter. The sequence continues at coordinate 6,892 of JBLHGY010000051.1, read as the reverse complement.
AATTTTTATCCGAACACAGATACTGCTTTGTTTGCATTCTATTCATTTACATTTTTTTTTGCTTTAAATTTGATAAACAAGTTTAGATTAAAGATTGTTTCCGATTCCTTTTGTTATAGATTTCTGAATTCCTCAATAAATGATCTTATTTGAGCGCATTAGAAATAAAACAAACATAGCTTTTCCTAAATATTTAATTATGAACTATCTATTAACAATCTGCTATTTGCTTTTATAGTCAACAAAAAATTGGTTAAATTTGCAGTTGAAAATCGACTAAAAGAGATTATGAAAATATCATACAATTGGCTTAAACAGTTTTTACAAATAGACTGGGATGCTGCAAAAACAGGAGAGCTGTTAACTGATTTAGGACTAGAAGTAGAAGGTATTGAAACTAGAGAGTCTATTAAAGGTAGTTTAAAAGGTATTGTAGTAGGTAAAGTTTTAACGTGTATACAGCATCCAAATGCAGATAGACTAAAAATTACGACAGTAGATCTAGGAGCAGATGCACCTGTTCAAATTGTTTGTGGAGCACCAAATGTAGCTGCTGGACAAAAAGTTCCCATTGCAACTATTGGTACTACTTTATATGATGATAAAGGAGTAGGTTTTAAAATAAAAAAAGGAAAGATTAGAGGAGAAGAAAGTCATGGAATGATTTGTGCTGAGGACGAATTAGGTTTAGGTATAGGTCATGACGGTATAATGGTTCTTGATGAAGCCTTAAAAGTAGGTGCTTCTGCTGCAGAGGTTTTTGATATAGAGATAGATGAAATTTTTGAAATTGGTTTAACTCCAAATAGATCAGATGCAATGAGTCATTTTGGTGTTGCCAGAGATTTACGCGCAGGTTTAATGCAACAAGAAATTAATTTAGAATTAATATCTCCATCTGTCAGTGATTTTCATGTAGATGAAAGAACTTTGCGTTTTGATGTTGAAGTAGATGATAAAGATCAGGCTCCAAGATATTGTGGAATTTCAATTACAGATGTTACTGTAAGAGATTCTCCAAAATGGATTCAAAATCGATTAAAAGCCATTGGTTTAACACCTAAAAATAACATTGTAGATATTACAAATTATGTGTTACACGAGTTAGGACAACCACTGCATGCTTTTGATGCTCAAAAGGTAAAAGGGAATAAGATTCTTGTAAAAACTTTAAAAGAAGGTACGCCTTTCACAACTTTAGACGGTGTTAAAAGATCGTTGTCATCAGAAGATATTATGATTTGTGATGCAAACTCTGATCCACTTTGTATCGCTGGAGTTTTTGGTGGAAGTAAATCTGGTGTAACAGAACATACAACTTCAATCTTTTTAGAGAGCGCCTATTTCAATTCTATTGCTGTAAGAAAAACCGCAAAAAGACATGCATTAAACACAGATGCTTCTTTTCGTTTTGAAAGAGGAATAGATATTACTTTAACTAAATACGCTCTAAAAAGAGCAGCGTTATTAATAGAAGAATATGCTGGAGGTAAAATGGGCTCTGATATTTCAGATTTTTATCCTGAAAAAATTGAAGACTATCAGGTGTTTCTTTCTTACGAAAATGCATATCGATTAATAGGACAAGAAATTCCTAAAGAAACGATTAAGAAAATTTTAGCGTCTTTAGAAATTAAAATTAATAGTGAAACTGAAGGAGGATTGGGTTTAACCATTCCTTCCTATAGAACAGATGTGCAGCGGGAAGCTGATATTATTGAAGAGATTTTAAGAGTTTATGGTTATAATAATATAGAGTTTTCTCATAAATTAAATACTTCAATTTCATTTAATTCTAATAAAGAAACTAAAATAGAAAATATTATAGCGAACCAATTAACGGCTTTAGGTTTTAATGAAACGATGGCAAATTCTTTAACAAAGCCAGAATATGTAGCATTATCTAATAATATAAGTGAGGAAGCGAATGTAGAGATGTTAAATCCTTTAAGTAATGATTTAAAAGTACTTCGTCAATCTTTACTATTTAGTGGCTTAGAAAGTGTCTCTTATAATATAAACAGAAAAAATAATTCATTAAAGTTTTATGAGTTTGGGAAAACATATCATAAATACAATGAAAAATATCAAGAGGATAAGCATCTTACTTTGTTTATAACAGGAAATAGAACAACGGATAGTTGGAATGCAACATCTAAAGTTTCTGACTTCTTTTATTTAAAAGGAATTATTACAAATGTTTTAGGTAGATTAGGACTTGATAATTTAAAGACAACACCAGCAAAACAAGATGTTTTCTCTGAAGGAATTATATTAAGTTTAGGTAAAATGAAGTTGGTAGAGTTTGGGGTACTTAAAAAAGGTTTATTAAAGGAGTTCGGAATTAAACAAGAAGTTTTATTTGCAGATTTTAATTGGGATACTATTTTAAAAATAACGGGTAATAAAAGTATAAAAGTTACAGGTTTACCTAAATTCCCTGCAGTTAAAAGAGATTTAGCCTTATTATTAGATGTTAAAGTAGCGTTTAAAGAAATTTATAACTTAGCCTTCCAATCAGAGAAAAACTTATTAAAAGAGGTTGATTTATTTGATGTTTATCAAGGTGATAAGTTACCAGAAGGGAAAAAATCATATGCCGTTAGTTTTTTAATTCAAGATGAGACAAAGACACTAGCAGATAAACAGATTGAAAAAATAATGCAGAAATTACAACAGACATTCGAAAAGAATTTAGATGCTACTTTAAGATAGAATAATTTAAAATTTTCTTATTTCAGTATTACAATAATTAAAAATGAACAAATTTAAGTGTATAAATTATTAATAAGACCAATTTTATTTTTATTTGATCCAGAAAAGGTTCATTATTTCACATTTTCTTTGATTAGAATTTTGTGTAAAATTCCTTATGTAGCCTCCGTTTTTAGAAGTTTATATCAGGTAAAAAATAAAAAATTAGAACGTAAATTATTTGGATTAACTTTTATAAATCCAGTTGGTTTGGCTGCAGGCTTCGATAAAAATGCAGTTTTATATAATGAATTAGCAAATTTTGGATTTGGTTTTATAGAGATTGGAACAGTTACACCAAAAGGACAACTTGGAAACCCTAAGAAAAGATTATTTCGTTTAAAAGAGGATCAAGGAATAATAAACCGCATGGGTTTTAATAATGATGGTGTAGAAGAGGCTATTAAAAATTTAAAAAAGAACAAACACAAAGTAATTATTGGCGGTAATATTGGAAAAAATACGGAAACGAAGTTAGAAGATTATACTCAAGATTATTTAGAGGTCTTTAAAGAACTGCATCCATTCGTAGATTATTTCGTTTTAAACGTAAGTTGCCCAAACGTGGGAAGCCATGCTAAATTAAATGACAAAGATTATTTATTTGAATTAATTACTGAATGTCAGAGTCAGAATAATTTATTTAAAATTAAGAAACCTATTTTACTGAAAATTGCACCAGATTTAAATAATTCACAACTAGATGAAATTATAGAATTGGTTGCAGAAACAAATATTGATGGTGTAATTGCCTCAAATACATCCACTACAAGAGATAATTTAAATGTATCTAAAGAGCGTTTGCAAGAAATAGGGAATGGTGGAGTAAGTGGTCAACCTATAAAAGATCAAAGTACTCAAGTAATTAAATATTTAGCAGATAATTCTAACAAATCTTTTCCTATTATTGGAGTAGGAGGAATTCATTCCGCAGAGGATGCGCTAGAAAAGTTAAATGCCGGAGCAGACTTAGTGCAAGTTTATACAGGTTTTATATATGAAGGTCCTGGTTTGATAAAGAAAATTAATAAGGCACTTCTTAAAAAGTAACTTATTTTATTGTTTACGATGATAATAGTAGGTCCTTTTTCTTAGAGTAAAATATTTAAAAATCCAAAAAATAAAGCGGATACACCAATAATAATAAAACTTATTTTGGCATTTATTTTTGGTTTAAAAAGATAAATTATACCATGTATAAATATGCTGGTTAAAAACCACATTGCATAATTTTGTAAAGGAATAATATCATTCTTCCAAGACCAAAAGCCCAATTTCATTGCAACAGGCTCTACTAATAGGTCTAATGACGTCATTAACACCGGCGGCAACAAAATAAGCCATACTCCCTTATTCGTAAAGAACTGCACTATGCCATACGTGCTAAGCGCTAAAAACAACCAATTTACTCCAATCATAATGGGTGTTTCAAAAAGTTTAAATCCAAATGCACTCCCATAAGAATAACTCCCAAATAAGACACCTGTAGCAACACCAATTCCTTCCACAGAAAAACCAAGGATAAATACAAGCAAAGAAAGCATCAAGAATCGTTTACTATAATCATTATTTACTTTATAAAAAATAGCCAGCGTAATAAATAGGTTAAGAGGTGTAAGGGTTAAAAAAAGATCTCTGGTTGCTGGAATGCATATTCCTAATAGGCCAAAAAAGTAGAATAAAAGCAAAACACTAATACACCGATTTTCTATAGAATTAAATTGAATCATTTAATTAATTTATCAATAATTTTTGCTGAAGAGAGTGCTAATGGAATTCCTCCACCAGGATGCACACTGCCACCGCAGAAAAATAGATTTTTGTAATCTGAAGAGAAATTTTTATGCCTCAGAAATGCCGAAAACTTATTATTACTTGAGGTTCCGTATAAAGAACCCTTATAAGAATTTGTTTTATCTTGTATGAGTTGCGGGGTTAATTGTTCTTCAAATTCTATTAAATTTTCGATGTCTTCACCTAAAACTTTTGATATTTTTATTAAAATATTTTCTTTTGCTTTCGCAATCATTTTATCCCAATCTTGATCATAAATAGAGGGTACATTAATCATTACAAACCAATTTTCTTTACCTTTAGGAGCATCTCCTTTAAGATGTTTACTACTAATATTGATGTAAATGGTTGGGTCTTTAAAGATGTCTTTAGACTCAAATAGATGTTTGAATTCTGTTTTATAATCTTCCGTAAACATAATATTGTGTACGTCTAATTCAGAAAACTCTTTTCCAATTCCCCAATAGAAGATAAGTGCAGAGCTTGAGCGTTCTTGAGCATCAACTTTTTTAAGTTTTTTAGCTGATGGTAATAGCTTTTCGTAAACTGTATGTATGTCTGCATTGCAAATAACAACATCAGCTTTATAGTTATCTGATTTTGTTTGTACGCTTTTTGCTAAATTATCTATTGTTTTAATAGCAGTTACTTCGGTATTAAAATGAAATTTTACTCCAATTTCCTTTGCTAACTTAACCAAACTATTCGTTATTTCATGCATACCTCCTTTTGGTAAATATGCACCTAAACCAAATTCTAAATGAGGAATTATATTTAAAATACCTGGAGCTTTATAAGGGTTAGAACCGTTATAAGTGGCATATCTGTTAAATATTCTAATGGTCTTAGAGTCTTTAAATGCTTTTTTATTTACTTGATTCATTGAACTGAAAATTTTCAAAAAAGGAAGTTTGAATATAGATATCAATGTTGAAAATGAAAGAAAAGAACTTATTTTATGTAGTGATTTATTCAGGAATTGGTCTTCTGTAGCGCCATAAATAAAAGCACTCTTTTCGAGATGTTTTTTTACGCTTTCGGCAGAATCACTTGTTTTTTCACTTATTTCTTTTGCAAAAGTAGGAATGTCTGAATTTGCTGAAATTTTTGTTCCGTCCTCGTAGAAATAATTGCATAAAATGTTAAGTCGATCATAATTGAAATAATCAGAAGTTTTTTTACCACAAATTTCAAAAAGTTCAGTAACTAAATTAGGCATTGTAAAAAGGGAAGGTCCTGCATCAAACCGAAACCCTTTACCAGTAAGTTGCGTAATTTTTCCGCCAGGGTAGCCATTTTTTTCTAGTACTTGAACACTATATCCTTTATTTTGTAATCGAATTGCAGAGGCAATACCAGCAACTCCAGAACCAATAATTACGGCTTTTTTCACAGTGCTTTGAATGTTATATATCGGTTATTTCTGAATTCATCTTCTTTGTAGTTGTTTTTTTTAAAAGTCAAGATTCAAGCCTTTACTTTTTTAAGTTCATTACTTATATATTTCCAAGGAACTATGAGCATTCCAAAACACTCTCCTTTTTCTTTACCAATATGTTTGTGATGTATTTTATGCGCTCTACGAATTGCTTTTAAGTAAATTGTTTCGCTGTTTTTAAACCATTTAAAGCGTTGGTGAATAAATACTTCATGGACTAAAAAGTATGCAATACCATATGCTAATATTCCAAAGCCAATATACAGTACCCACCATAAAGCAAATATAGAACCGAGCATGATACAAAGCCAGGAGGGAACAGCATATATTAGGAAGAAAACGTCATTTCTTTCGAAGAAACTCTTTTTATTTGGCACATGGTGATCTTGATGCAGATTCCATAGAAAACCGTGCATTACAAACTTGTGTGTGCACCAAGCCATAAATTCCATTCCTAAAAATGTTGCCAAAATAATTATAAAATTCATTAATTTATATATCCAAACCTTATTAAATAATTAAAAATTTAATTGTTTTTTAAATGCTAAAGCACTGAACAATTTGATATTTCTTGAGATACAAAGGTAAGTAATTTGAAAGGTAAGTTGTTAATTTTGTTTAATTTATTCCAATTATGAATAAACAAAAGTTAGAGAGCTTTATTATTAAATCGGTAGTTTTTATTTTAATTCTTTGCTTTCAAAAGTGGCATTCATAAAAATAGATTTTATTTAAAGTTTACTATTTTAAAGCATAGCAAAAATGTGTATTTTTACAACAATGATTGAAACACTTTTGTCTTTTGCATTGGCAACTTCTATTTTAGCAATTTCACCAGGACCAGATAATATTTTTGTTTTAACACAAAGTATTGTGAATGGAAGAAATTTTGGATTAGCCACTGTT
>JBLHGY010000050.1:0-10566 GCA_047616665.1 Polaribacter sp. | reverse complement strand
AATACACCAGGAAGTGTAGCTGTTAAATATTTATCACCTAAAGGAGATATATTTGCATACGTGTATCCAAGTGCTTCATTAGGGAGCGTAGTTGCTGCACCAAAACCAGAAGGCTTTCCTAAAATATCTCCACTTGCATTTTCGCCAGCATAGACTGCTAACCTTTCGTCATTCAATCCATTTAAGATATCTACAATAACAGAGTTTATTTTATATTCAGCTCTGTTACCATCTACGATAGTTTCCCAAATAGGGTTTGCATCAGGTGCAGCGCCTAAATAAGTAATTTGTGCGCTTTCTTCATTTGAAGAAATCATTTTACCCATGAGTCCTTGCATTTTGGAATTCTGATTTTCTGGAGTAGAAGAAATTCTCATTAATGCTCTAAACATTAAAGAATTTGCTAATTTTTTCCATTTTGATGCATCTCCTGCATAAAATAAATCAGAACTTGCGGTAATACTGCCGCTTCCAGTTGCCAATAATGCAGAAGCATCTGTTAGCATAGTTATGATACCTGCATATACTGTTGCCTCTGTATCATATGCTGGTTGCAGAATTGAACCATCAATAGCCTCTGTGAAAGGAATAGGTCCAAAAAAGTCTACTAATGTTTGGTATCCAACTGCTTGCATAACTAGACTAGCACCTTTTAGGGCATTATTGTTCTCAGCATCTGCTAAATTATACATCGCATTCGCTTCAGAAATAATACTTGAATACATGTTTCTCCAAACAGCATCTATGTTACCTCTTCTTGGCACGTATCTAGCCTCATCGTTATATTGAACTTTAGACCATTGCTGTGCCCAGCATGCACCCATGTCACCACCTAACTGTGCTGAGTACATTGTGTTCATATACGTTAATTGTGTTCCTCCTAAAAGCAAATGTGCTGGAACAGCTGTGGAATTGTTAGGGTCCACGTTTAACTCTTCAAAGCCTTCATCACAACCTGTGAATATCGCAAAGCTTAAAAAAGTATATAAAATGATATTTATTTTTTTCATAATTTGTCTGTTTTGATATATTTAAAATCTCATGTTAATATTAAATCCAATATTCCTTGAAGATGGGTATTGACCAAATTCTTGACCTTGATTTCCGTTAGAAGCACTGAAACCTGTTTCAGGATCAATATGAGGCGTGTTTTTGTGTAGAATAAGTAAATTTCTACCTACAATTGAAACTTTTAATGATTTAACAACTGAGTTTTCAATGAATTCTCTAGGCAATGTATATCCAATTGATATTTGTCTTAGTTTTACATAAGAAGCATCAAATATTGCACTAGATTCAATAGAGTTAGAGTAAGAAGACTGGTTAAATGATTTTGCAGAAACAGTAACGTTGTTTGCTACATATCCACCGTTTCCATCTGACATTACACCATTACCAACTACACCAGTTTCACGTCCAATTAACGTTTCTGAAAGTGTACCAGCATATCTACCCCATGAGTAAGTCATACTGTGCACATCACCACCAATTTTTGCATCTATTAAAGTTGAAAAGTCAAACGCTTTATAGCGAATTGAGAAGGTAGCTCCACCTGTCCAATCTGGTGCTATATTACCAATGATCTTTTGTGTTGAGTCAATTAAAGGTAAACCGTTTTCGTATATAACGTCACCACCTGTAGTTCTCTCAAAATCTCTACCAACTAATGAACCATAAGGTTGTCCTGGTCTAGCTTCTAAGTTAAGGCCCCATTGACCTCCCAATACATAAGTATCTAAATCACCTAGAGAAGTAACTTCATTCTTGTTTTGAGCAAAATTTACATCAATATCAAAACTAAAGTCTTCTTTTTTGATGATTGTTCCTCCTAGTTGCAATTCATAACCAGTATTACTCATATCTGCAATATTATCCCAAACATTCGTAAAACCTGTTGCAGCAGTTACCTGGATAGGTACTAATAAATCAGTACTTTTTGTGTCATAGTAAGTTGCACTGAAACGTAACCTATTGCCAAACATTTTTCCATCAATACCAAATTCAACACTTGTTACTGTTTCTGCTTTCAGGTTCGGGTTATACTGTGTATTTGGCACACTAGCTTGATTTCCAAATCCAGAGTTACTTAATCCGAAAGTTTGATTTAATGAATACTCATTTAAAGCTCCTGTACTTCCTACTTCAGCCCAACTACCTCTTAGTTTTAAGAAGTTGAAGTTGTTTTCCTTTAAAATTGGAAATACATCAGTCAAAACTGCAGACCCTGCTAAAGATGGGTAAAAGAAAGAATTATTTGCCGACGGTAAGATACTAGACCAATCATTTCTTCCTGTAAAGTCTATGAAAAACATGTCTTTGTATGAAAATTGACCAAAAGCTAATAAACTATTAATTTGTTGTCCACTGTGATCATTTCCAATATTTGCTGTAGACCCTGTCTGTAAATTAGATAAGTTATATAAATTAGGTAATTCTAAAGCTGGTAAAGATCCAGAAATTCTATCGTAATTTCTGTTCATGTGATTTCCTCCAAAATTTATAGAAAACGCAAAGTCATCAGTAAAGTTTTTATTATAATTTAATAAAAAGGATGCATTTACTTCTTCAAATCTTATTTGTCTTTCTGCATAATATCCATTTTGTGCATTATTACTTCCTACGGCCTGTCTGTTTGTTGTGAACTGGCTAAATGAATCTATACCTAACTTTGTAGATAATGTTAAGTCATCCGTTAATTGAGAGGTTAAATCAATGTTTCCGATTAAACGATCTTTAGAAAACGTATTTCTGTTTGTTTCTAGAACCCAATAAGGATTGTTTTGAAAGTTGTGATTCCAGTTTAAAGGTGTACCAGCTGCTGCAGTATTCTCAGGAGCTAAAGGAAAATCTCTCCAATTTCTTAAATCTGTAAAGTTTACTTGTCTTGCAGACCAGATAAACTGTTGAAAAGGATTTTCGTTGTTGTAACCACTCGTTGGAATGTTGTCACTATCTTGATTGAAGTAGTTTACAGATACACTAGCATTTAGTCTTTCTCCAAGCTTTAAAGATCCACTTACACCAACTGTAAATTTCTTTAATTCTGTAAAAGGTACCATTCCTTCTTGTTCGCTATTTCCAATAGATAGTCTAAAACCACCACTTGTGATAGAAACATTATTAGAAATATTAATACCAGTATTTAAAAAGTCCTTCACATTATCTGGATGAGATATCCAAGGTGTTGGGTTTCCGTTATTTGTTAATTGAGAATCCCATTGTACAAATTCTAAACCGGCATCCAATGCTGGACCCCAACTTTCATCTACACCATCACCAATTCCACCACTTGCACCATCTAAATAGTTGAAGTGAGTTGTATCTCCACCTTGACCATAAGAATTTTGATAGTCAGGAAGTAATAAAGGGTTAGACATTGTAACGTTAGTGTTTATAGAAACACTGAATTTTTTACTAGCATCTCCTTTTTTAGTGGTAATAACAATTACACCATTACCTGCTCTTAAACCATACAAAGCTGCTGCATTAGGTCCTTTCAATACAGTTATAGACTCTATGTCATCTGGATTAATATCTGCAGCTCCGTTTGGTAAATCAACACCACCACCAGAACCAGCATTACCAAAACTAGAATTGCTAATTGGCACACCATCTACTACATATAAAGGTTCATTATTTCCAGTAATAGAAGAGTTACCCCTTAATACAATTCTAGATGAAGCACCTACACTTCCAGAGGTTCCAGTAACTTGAACTCCTGCAATTTTACCGCTAATAGCATTAGTAATATTGCTTTCTCTTGCTTCAGTCATTGATTCTCCTTTAATACTTTGTACAGAATAGCCTAAAGCTTTTTCTGATCTTTTAATACCAAACGCTGTAATTACTATTTCATCTAACACTTCGCCACCTTCTACTAAAGTAACATTGATAATATTAGATGTAGCAACTGTGATTTTAGCAGTTTCGTATCCAAGGTATCTAAATACAAAAACATCTCCTGAATTCGCCTCTATTGAGTATTTTCCATCAAAATCTGTTTCTACTCCTTTGTTGGAGCCTTCAATTACTACACTTACCCCGGGTAAAACTCCTGATTTGTCAGAAACTGTACCAGAAATAGTCTTTTCTTGTGCAAAGGTTACTTGCACAACAATCGCCAGTAATAGCGTTAAAATTCCTTTAAACTTTGTTTTCATTTTTGATTTGATTTTATTTGAATTAATATGTTCAAATATCACAATCAATAACTAATTTAAGTTACACTATTATTATTAAATGTTTCATAATTTAACGATATTTATTAGTTTAACTGAATAATAGATACTTTTTTAGCTGTTTACCTATTTATTATATAATAATTTATTATAAATTAACAGTATTTTAAGTATTTTCATAAGGTTGTTAAAGTGCACTGATAGAATAGTTTAGCTCCTAATAAGTTCGGAGTGTTCTTTTAAATTTCAAACTAATACATATGAGATATGAAATACAAGAAATGGAGTTTAGAAGAAAAGCTAGAAATTCTATCCTTTTCAGAAGAGATTGGCATTGTTTCTACTTGTAGTAAATTCAGCGTTAGTACAGGTACTTTTTACAGTTGGAAGAAGAAGCATGAGAGTCATGGTCAAGCAGTTTTAAAAGTCGCTTATGACACTAAAAGCAAGGAACACGAGCAAGCAGAAGAAGAGAATCGAGTGCTTCGTAAATTGTTAAGCGATAGAGAAATAGGACTGGAGGTACAGCGAGAACTTTTAAAAAAAAAGTTTGGGACGTCCGATCCAAGAAAGATTTAGTGGGTGCTATTTACACTAAATATAATATTAGTAAAACCAAGATTATTAACATGGTAGGCATGGTTCCTAGCGGTTATTACTGCAGACCTAGCTTTGGTAAAAAAGGGAATAACCCAAGTACACTAACCTATCATAAATCTAAAGGTTGGGTGAATCAAGATACGGTTTTAGCCACTGTTAAAAACGTTTTAAGTCATGAGTTTGTTGATTGTGGCTATCGTTTAATGAACTCTTATTTACAAAAGGATGGCTATTTAATTAACCATAAAAAACTGTACAGAATTATGAGTGAACAAGGCTTATTAAAATTTGAAAACAGAATAAAAAGAAGTGGTTCGGGGCGTAAATTTGTAAAATTTAGAAAAGTAAACACGGCTAGACCCTTTGAATGCTTAGAGATGGATATAAAGATGGTTTGGATTTCTAGTGTAGGTAAAAACGCTTATTTACTATCTATTATTGATGTGCATACGCGTATAATATTAAAAGACTATTTTTCTTTTTCAATAAAACAAGATAAGGTAATCGCCTTTCTTTCTGATTTGTTTTTAGGATTACAATATCCTGAAAATGTTGTTATTAGAAGTGACAACGGCAGTCGGTTTATAGCAAATAGTGTGCGTGAATATCTTGGGTTAATAGGCGTTCAGCAGGAATTTACACATATAGCCACACCAGAAGAAAATGCACATATAGAGGCGTATCACGGAATCCTAAAAAAAGAAGTTTTTCAAAGAGTAGACTATAGAACTTTTGGTGAAATTGAACAAATCTTAAAAAGGTATGTGATTTTCTATAACAATACTAGGTTACATGGACTCTTAGGACGCATTACACCTACCCAAAAATGGAAACAGGATAAACACCTAATTTTAATGAATAAATTAACCGCATAATTAATAATCGAAATTTAGAATAATACTCTTGTTTTATAGGGGTCAAAACATAGAGTTAATTGGTTTTTTAAAACAAGGTTTTAGTAAAAAAAGTAGGAAGTATTTTTTTAAAAAAAATTCACCCAATTCACAAAGAATTGTGTGTTTTTAAAATCTAACGGATTTTTGGTATTTGTGCCAACTGCAGTAGAGATGTTAATTTGAGAATTATTCGAATTAAACAAATAGCCAAGGCCAAAGCTGTATAGTTTCTCTTTACTGTTGGTTGTAGAAATTAATGCCAAATCTGTAATCGTATACAAATAAGAACTCTTAGATGTTTGGTATCTAAATTCTATGTTCTGTATTGAATAGTTTTTTACAAAAATGCTTTGCTCATTAAATCCTCTAATAGAACTATTTCCTCCAATTCTAAACAATTCATTATCAAAATAGTTTGTAGAATTTAATAGTGCTGTTTTGTTTCTAAAGTAGATGCTATTATTTCTGTTTAAATCTAATAGATAAGCTAGAGTAGCTGTTATTTTAATTTGCTTGGATGTATTGTTAGTTGTTTTTCTTTTCCCAAAAGTAGGATTTATATTTATAAAAAATAGGTCATTTTTAAAAATATCATTTTTTAAAGTTTTGTATTCATACCCAAACCCAAGAAAGTAATTTTCGTAGGTACTAATATTATTAGAAATAGTTTTTGTACTATTCTCAGATTTTTCAGAATTAAAAGACACAAATAAATTGGTGTTATTTTTTATTTGATATTTTAGATGTGCGTTTAAATTGGTATTTAAAAAAGTGGAGTCTTGTTTATAGATAGAAAAAGTAAACGCTGTACTTAATTTAGAGTTGTATACATATGGTGTCTTTACTGATATTGAAAACTCTTGTTTTTCGTTTCCAAAACGATTCCATAATAAATTTAATTGTTCTCCTTTATTTAAGGTATTCTTCAATTTTAAGTCTAGATGCCCATTAAATTGTAATTTACCATTTTCTTGAGAATTAAAGTTTACAAGGCCATCAAAACTACTTCCTTTTATTTTTTTTAAATAAACATATAATAAGGTAGAGTCTTTTGTGAATAATGTTTCAGGAGGCTTTGTTTCAGAGACAAAATCTAGGTCTTTGGATAATTTAGAAATTTCCATTAATTTCTTTTTGTTAAAAATGGTTTTAGAATTAATATTTAAATAATTTTTAATAAATGATTTTGGAAAATTTTCATACCCTTTAAGTACCACCTTATCTATTTTTCTTTTTTTAGAAGAAGTTAGATCAATTTCAGCAAAGAGTGTCTTATTTTGTATTCTTAATTTTTCTAATTTAATTTTAGAGAAAGCATTTCCTTGGAGTTCTTGAAAGTTTGAAATGGCATTTAAAATTTCTTCTAATTGGTTTATAGGTATTTTAATATAATTATTTTTGAAGTTATATTTTTGTAGCATTTGGTTGCTGATGCTCTTGTGTTTTAGAAGTACAGAATCTACTTTCTTGTCAAGATTTAAATAAGCGATATAAATTTTACCTTTTTTAGAAACGCTGTCTATTCTGCTTAAAAAATATCCGTTCATTTTAAGATGTTTCTGAACCCTATTTAATTCAATATACAGAGCTGTAGCGTCTTTATGTTTGGTTTTGTAGTTTATTTTAGAAAGAAATTTATTTTCAGTTGTTTTATTTGAATTTATTTCAAGACTAAAATCTTGGGAATATACTGTAGATGTATAACCTAGTATAGCTATCAGTAGCAAGAAGGAGATGTTTTTTTTATGCAATATATAATCTTTTTTGAATTTCAAATGTATCTAAAAAACAGATACAATAGAAAGTATAAATACTTTTTTAAAAAATAAGGTACTGACATTAGAAAGGTTAGAATTTATTTGTACATTTGCAAACTCTGAAAAAAGAGACAAGTTTAATTATAAACGAAAAAAAGCAATTATTTAGTATGCCTACTATTCAACAATTAGTTCGTAAAGGAAGAACCAAAATAACTAAGAAGAGTAAATCGGCTGCTTTGTCGTCTTGTCCTCAAAGACGTGGAGTTTGTACACGTGTTTATACTACAACACCAAAGAAACCTAATTCAGCAATGCGTAAAGTTGCAAGAGTTAGATTGACAAATGGTAATGAGATAAACGCATACATTCCAGGTGAAGGACATAACTTACAAGAGCACTCGATAGTATTAGTTAGAGGTGGAAGGGTAAAGGATTTGCCAGGTGTAAAGTATCACGTAGTACGTGGAGCTTTAGATACTGCGGGAGTTGAGGGGAGAACCCAAAGACGATCAAAGTACGGTGCAAAACGCCCAAAGAAGTAAAAGCGTTATAAGTAAAGAACTGTAATTTTTAAAAATTATAACCGTTTGTTATAAATTTTTTAAAACGACTAGTAGTATTTAGAAAGTGCGGTTAAGAGCAAGTAACAAATCAATTAACTTTTTTAATGTAAAGACATGAGAAAAAGAGCAGCAAAAAAAAGAGTCTTATTACCAGACCCTAAATTTAACGATCAGTTAGTAACTAGATTCGTTAACAATTTAATGTGGGCAGGTAAAAAGTCAGTAGCTTTTAAAGTATTTTATGATGCGTTAGACATCGTAGAGGAAAGAAAAGGTGAAGAAGAAAAGTCAGCCTTAGAAATTTGGAAAGATGGTTTGTCAAATGTAATGCCACATGTAGAGGTAAGATCTCGTCGTGTAGGTGGAGCAACATTTCAAATCCCAATGCAAATTAGACCAGACCGTAAGGTTTCTATGGCTATTAAATGGATGATTTTGTATACTCGTAAGAGAAACGAGAAAACAATGGCACAGCGTTTAGCTGCTGAAATTTTAGCTGCGGCTAAAGAAGAAGGTGCTGCTGTTAAAAAGCGTACAGATACTCACAAAATGGCAGAAGCTAACAAAGCATTCTCTCACTTTAGATTTTAATAGATATGGCTAGAGATTTAAGATATACTAGAAATATTGGTATTGCAGCACATATTGATGCTGGTAAAACCACTACTACAGAACGTGTATTGTATTATACAGGTGTTTCTCACAAGATTGGAGAAGTACATGATGGTGCAGCTACTATGGACTGGATGGAGCAAGAGCAAGAAAGAGGTATTACAATTACTTCTGCAGCTACTACTTGTACTTGGCAATTTCCAATGGAAAATGCAGAGACACTTCCAGATACAAAAGATTATCACTTTAATATTATTGACACACCAGGTCACGTAGATTTTACTGTTGAAGTAAACAGGTCTTTACGTGTTTTGGATGGTTTAGTATTTTTGTTTTCAGCTGTTGATGGTGTTGAGCCTCAATCTGAAACGAACTGGAGACTTGCAGACAATTACAAAGTGCCAAGAATTGGTTTTGTAAATAAAATGGACCGTCAAGGATCTGATTTTATGATGGTTTGTAAGCAAGTGAAAGAAATGCTAGGTTCTAATGCGGTCCCAATTGTTTTAAACATTGGTGATGAGGAGAACTTTAAAGGTATTGTAGATCTTGTTAAAAACAGAGCTATTGTATGGCATGAGGAAGGTATGGGTTCTACGTTTGATGTTGTAGATATTCCAGAAGATTTAAAAGAAGAAGCAAAAATTCTACGTGGTAAACTTATTGAAGAGGTTGCTGCTTATGACGAAGATTTGTTAGAAAAATATATGGAGGATGAAGATTCTATAACAGAAGACGAAGTGCACGCTGCATTGAGAGCTGCTGTAATGGATATGTCTATCATTCCTATGATTTGTGGTTCTGCATTTAAAAATAAAGGGGTTCAGTTTCTATTAGATGCTGTATGTCGTTATTTACCTTCTCCAATGGACAAAGAAGGTATTGTTGGTGTAAACCCAGATACAGACGAACAAGAATTACGTAAACCAAGTGTAGATGAACCTTTTGCTGCTTTAGCATTTAAGATTGCTACAGATCCTTTTGTAGGACGTTTAGCATTTTTTAGAGCATACTCTGGTCGTTTAGATGCAGGTTCTTACGTTTTAAATAATCGTTCTGGTAAGAAAGAACGTATTTCACGTATTTATCAAATGCATGCTAATAAGCAGAATGCAATTGATTATATCGAGGCTGGAGATATTGGTGCTGCTGTAGGTTTTAAATCTATCAAAACAGGAGATACTTTATCAGCTGAGAAATTTCCTATTGTTTTAGAATCTATGGATTTTCCAGATCCAGTAATTGGTATTGCTGTTGAGCCTAAAACAAAAGCGGATGTAGATAAATTAGGTATTGGTCTTGGTAAGTTAGCCGAAGAAGATCCTACATTTACAGTTCGTTCAGACGAAGCTTCAGGACAGACTATTATTTCTGGAATGGGTGAATTACATTTAGATGTAATTGTAGATCGTTTAAGACGTGAATTCAAAGTTGAAGTAAACCAAGGGCAACCTCAGGTTGAATACAAAGAAGCTATTACAGCTGAAGCGCAGCACAGAGAAGTTTATAAGAAACAATCTGGTGGTCGTGGTAAGTTTGCTGATATTGCATTTACTATCGGCCCAGCCGATGAAGGGGTTCAAGGATTGCAATTTGCATCTGTTATTAAAGGGGGTAATGTTCCTAGAGAATTTGTGCCTTCTGTAGAGAAAGGTTTCAAAGAAGCTATGAAAAATGGTCCTTTAGCAGGATATGAAATGGATTCTATGAAAGTTACATTAAGAGATGGTTCTTTTCACGCTGTGGATTCGGATGCATTATCTTTTGAATTAGCTGCAAGAATGGGATATAAAGCTTCAGCGAAAGTTGCTAAAGCGAAAATCATGGAGCCTTTGATGAAGTTAGAAGTGCTAACTCCAGAAGCTAACATGGGTGATATAGTTGGAGATTTGAACAGAAGAAGAGGACAAGTAAATGACATGAGTGATCGTGCTGGTTCTAAAGTTGTAAAAGCAAT
>JBLHGY010000049.1:0-10982 GCA_047616665.1 Polaribacter sp. | reverse complement strand
GCAATTCTTTTTAAGGCAGGATAACGAGTTCTTTCGGTAACTGAATAAAATTCATGACTTACATTTTCTGAACCTGCATTCTTTTCACCAGAAGTAATCTCAACCGGTTTTGTCATGTAGTTTCTAGCAATTGCTTCAACTTCTCTAGGAAAAGTTGCAGAAAATAATAAAGTTTGTTTTGTATCTGGTGTTGCTTCTAAGACTTTATCTAATTCGTCTTTGAAACCCATGTTTAACATTTCATCAGCCTCATCTAAGACTAACCATTTTACGTTTCCTAATTTTAAAGCTCTTCTTTTAATTAAATCTACAGTTCTACCTGGAGTACCTACTACAATTTGAGATCCTCTCTTTAAAGACCTAATCTGATCTTCCATACTAGAACCACCATAAACCGTAGTTACTTTAACATTTGGTAAATATTTACAAAAATCTTTAATGTTGTTACCAATTTGAACTGCAAGTTCTCTTGTTGGTGATAAAATAATAGCTTGTACATTACCACTATTATCATCTAAAAGTTCTAATATTGGCAAACTAAAAGCAGCTGTTTTACCAGTTCCTGTTTGCGCAAATGCTTTTAAATCGTCTGTAGATGAAATAATTTGAGGTATTGCTTTTTCTTGAATAACAGTTGGTTTTTCATAACCTAAATCTGTTAATGCTTTGTTTATAGGCTCTTTTAAGCCTAATTCTAAAAATGTTGACATTACTGTGTTTTTGTAGATTCACAGAACGCCTACCTGCAAACCCAATTATATATTTGGACTTGATTTTCTATTGAGTTCCCTCAAAATTAAAATCGTGCAAAGGTAGTGGAAATTCACGATATAACAACCTTTCAGTTATTTAATTTATTTCACTTAATTTCTTCAGTTGCTTGTATATATTTAAAGAAGAAATAGCTGCATAACCATTTTCTACAGTACCATTTTTATTCACAAGAATGGTTCTATTCATTTTACTTTTTAAGAAATTATTTTTCAGCTTTTCAGAATTGATAAAATACTGATTTTTAATATCTATATTTTTAATTCTATTGTCGCTATTTCCATCAATTTCTATTATTGCAAAGTTTAATTGTGGATATCTTTTTTGTAGAAAAATAATTCTAGCACCTATAAAAGATTTAGAAATGTATTCTTTATTCCAAAAGAGTAGTACTGAATTCTTGTTCTTTGTAAATTTTTCAATTTTTACTGGGTAATTTGTGAAATCTGAAATTTTAAATCCCTTTATCTTATCTCCTTTTTGAATTAATTCGTTATCGGCTAAAAGATTTTTAATCAAAATTTTATGCTCCTCATTTGTAGATAAAGTAAAAAAGATATCAAATGTTTTTTTATTAATGTTACAACTAGATTTTCTGTAAAAATGATCTAAAACAGTTCTTTTTAAGAATGCGTTTTTAGAATCACTTGAACTTATTTTATTATTAATTGTATTTAATAAATCTACCGTAAAATCTGATGAAAATTCATCTTTCATAGGTTGATGACCAGCAGCATACGTAACATTATAAAGATAATTTGTAATATACCTTGCGTACGGGGTATAATACATTAAAGCATTGTTGTTATACTCTAAATCTGTTCTATACGAATAAAAAGAAGCAGCTGTTTTGGGAAATTCTTTTTTCCTCGAAGTATATATATGGTTTATAGGATATCGTTCTACCTTGGAATAAATAGGGTAGGTTAAGGCTATTTTTAAAATTTTTAAATAGCTTTCTGTTTCATTTGGATGTGTTGCAATGTATTCGTTATAGGTCTCTAGTTTAAACTTAATGATAGAATCAATTTTAGTTTTGTAAGCTATCGGTTCAAGATTATTTAGTTGGTAAAAGAGTTTTCTTTCATGTTCACCTTCTAAAAAAATATCAATTAAAATATTATTTCTTTCTGCACCTTTTCCAGCAAATACCAATGATTCGTCAAAATCCCAGGTATTTAAACGCAGCATTAAACTATCCTTTGGCTCTAGATACACATACTGATTTTCGTTACCATGTTCAATATAATACAAGCCTTCATCTAAATTATCATAAGTTGCCAAAAACTTATTTCTATCATTTAGCAATAAGGTATCAATTATTTTATCATTGGAATAGAGAACAACAAACTTAGTTTTAGGGTTTATAATCTTTCCTCCAAAAAAAGTTTTAGAATTTTCGTTTTTTTTAGCACAGCCTAATGCGAACAGGAGTATAAGGGAAAAAGGAATATAAGAAATTATATTTTTTGTCATAATAGAAATAACCCAAAGGTTCATAACAAATGTAGAAATTAGAAACAGGTAAATTTGTTAATTCACTGTTAAAATACAACTAAATAATATCTTAAATTTATACTAAATCTAAACAAAAGTATTGGGTTTATAAGTTGAAAAGAAAAATGTAATTTGTACTTTTGCACAAATTTAAAAAGCTTATTTATGTTATCAGTTTCTAACCTATCTGTCCAATTTGGTAAACGCATTCTATTTGATGAAGTTAATACAAAGTTTCTTAATGGAAATTGTTATGGTATTATCGGAGCAAACGGATCAGGTAAATCTACTTTCTTGAAAATTATTTCAGGGGTGCAAGAGCCTACTTCTGGGCAAGTGCATTTAGATAAAGGAAAACGTATGTCAGTATTAACCCAAGATCATTATGCATTTGATGAGTTTCCAGTTTTGGAAACTGTAGTAATGGGAAACAAGGATTTGTTTAAAATTAAAAAGCAAATTGATGCATTATATGCAGATTATACGGATGAAAATGCAGAAAAAATAGGAGAGTTACAAATCATTTTTGAGGAGATGGACGGTTGGAATGCAGATTCTAACGCAGCTGCTATGTTATCTAATTTGGGCATTAAAGAAGACTTGCATTATACCTTAATGAAAGATTTAGATGGTAAGCAAAAAGTTCGTGTTCTTATTGCACAGGCTTTATTTGGTAACCCTGATGTCTTGATAATGGATGAGCCAACGAACGATTTAGATTTTGAAACAATTTCTTGGTTAGAAAATTTCTTAGCAAATTTTGAAAACATGGTAATTGTGGTTTCTCATGATAGGCACTTTTTAGATTCTGTTTGTACGCATATATCTGATATTGATTTTAGTAAAATAAATCATTATTCAGGTAATTATACTTTTTGGTATGAATCTAGTCAGTTAGCTGCAAAACAAAGAGCACAACAAAATAAAAAAGCGGAAGATAAAAAGAAAGAGCTAGAAGATTTTATTAGACGCTTTTCGGCCAATGTTGCAAAATCGAAACAAGCAACTTCTCGTAAAAAAATGATTGAGAAGTTAAATGTTGAAGATATTAAACCATCTAGTAGACGGTATCCTGCAATTATTTTTGATAGAGATAGAGAGGCAGGAGACCAAATTTTAAATGTAGCCGGTTTGTCTAAACATTTTGAAAAGGAAAAATTGTTTGATAACGTTCATATAAATTTAAATAAGGGTGATAAAATTGCTATTATTTCTAAAAACTCTAGAGCAATTAGCGCTTTTTATCAAATTATAACTGATAACGAAAAAGCAGACGGAGGGAAGTTTTCCTGGGGGGTAACTACAACGCAATCTTATTTACCTCTAGATAATTCAACTTTTTTTCAAGATGGTGATTTAAATTTAGTTGATTGGTTAAGACAATATGCTCAAACGGAAGAAGAAAGAGAAGAAGTTTTTATTCGTGGTTTTTTAGGGAAAATGATATTTTCTGGAGAAGAAGCGTTGAAGAAAAGTAATGTACTTTCTGGTGGAGAGAAAGTACGTTGTATGTTGTCTAGAATGATGATGAAAAGAGGAAATGTTTTAATTTTAGACGAACCAACAAATCACTTAGACCTAGAATCTATACAGTCCTTAAACAATGCTTTAATTAATTTCAAAGGAACTATATTTTTATCTACGCATGATCATGAATTTGCGCAAACGGTAGCAAATAGAATTATAGAATTAACACCTAAAGGTGCAATCGATAGGTATACTACTTTTGAAGACTATTTGTCTGATCCAAAAATTAAAGAACTTCGAGAAAAAATGTATTCTTAGAAAGTATCTCAAAGAATTTCAAGGAGTCTCATATACTCTTGTAATAAATTAAAACTCCTCACAATTATTAAAATTTGTGAGGAGTTTTAATTTATTACAAGAATAGCGTATGTTTTTACTTTTTAATAGGACTAATAATTTTAACGTCAGAAAAAGAAATAGCACCTCTTATTACACCATCAATTGTCTTTTGCAAAGCTTCAATTAATTGCATTTTTAATTGAGATTTATGATAAATTAGACTTACTTCTCTTGCTGGTGGAGGACTTGTAAACTCTCGTAAATGTGTTTTATCAATATCATTTAAATCTAAAGTATGCAAGTACGGTAATAAAGTCATTCCTAAACCTTCTTTAGAAAGCTTAATTAAGGTATCAAAGCTTCCACTTTCTAGCTGAAACCTTTTTTTATTATCAATTTTATGATTTCTACATAAATTAAGAACACTATCTTTAAAGCAATGTCCTCCTTCTAATAACAAAATATCTTCTAATTCTAGCTCTTCTGCAGTAATTTGTTTATTATTAAAAAGTCTATGGTTTTGGGGAATTAAACCAACAAAAGGCTCGTAATATAAAGGTTGTTCTTTTATTGCTTCGTTCTCTAAAGGGGTTGCCGCAATACCGGCGTCTATATGGCCATCTGTTAATTTTCTTATAATATCTTCAGTAGTCAATTCTTCAATAATTAACTTTACTTTTGGGTATTTTTTAGTAAAATTCTGTAAGAACATTGGTAATAAAGTAGGCATTATTGTTGGTATAATTCCTAGTTTAAATTCTCCACCAATATATCCTTTTTGTTGATGTACAATATCTAAAATTCGATTACTTTCATCTACAATCACTTTGGCTTGCTCAACAATTTTTCTACCAACTTCAGTTAATTCAATTGGTTTTTTTGATCTGTTGAAAATCTTAACTCCTAATTCATCTTCTAATTTTTGGATTTGCATACTCAAGGTTGGTTGAGTTACAAAACTATGTTCAGCTGCTACCGTAAAATTCTGGTATTCTGCAACGGATAATACGTATTTTAACTGGGTAATTGTCATTTGTATAAAATTTTATGATAAAGATATTAAAACTATCAATAATAATTATAGTTTAAGGTGATAAATTTTTATTAATTTTGAGATAGACTTAAAAATGTAATAATATGAACAAATCAATATTAGGATTAGATAAAACTAAAAGTGCAAATTTAGTTAATAGTTTAAACGGATTACTAGCAAATTTTCAAATATATTACCAGAATTTACGAGGATTACACTGGAATATTAAAGGAAAAAATTTCTTTGAATTGCACGTAAAGTTCGAAGAGTTTTACACAGATTCTCATGTGAAGGTAGATGCTATTGCAGAGCGTATTTTAACGATACAAGGAAAGCCACTGCATACTTTTTAGAGATTATATAAATAACGCATCTGTGCCGGTAGGTAAAGATATTTCTAATGATGTAGAGGGTGTGGAGTTGGTTGTTAATTCTTTAACAGAATTATTAAAAATAGAAAGAGAAATTTTAAATCTTTCAGATGAAGCAAATGATGAAGGAACAAATTCTATGATGAGCGATTTTATAGCCGAACAAGAAAAAACAATTTGGATGTTAAACTCTTGGCTGGGTAAATAATTTTTTCATTTCAGAATACATAGTAAAAAGGGCTAATTAAAGCTCTTTTTATTATTTTATTGCATATGCTATCCCAACTTCAAAACCAACAATTGAATAGCCATTGTTAGGTTTTTGAGTATCTAAATTAGAGACATGGCCAATATTACATCCTACAAACAAAAATGTTTTATCTACAAAATTGTATGATACACCTAAAGTAGCATTTTCTATAAAAGTAAAACCTTTAGCCAAACGTTCTGTTCTTGTATCGATTGCAGCTATACCTAGCCCCATTTTTATTAAATAATCTAATCTTCTTGAAATTTTCTTCTTTATTACAAAGCCTAATTCAAAAGCATATAAATGCATCGTTTTTGGGGTTGTAAATTCTGTTCTTTTTTCTTGATAATTTTCTTCTGAGGGTAATACAAATTGCTTGTTTAATAATTGATGTTCTAATATTTGTATTTGCGGCTGCAAAATCAATTCAAATTTTAATGATTTCCAAGTACCTAAATTATAAAATGCTTGCAGTTTATATGTATTTGTAGAATAAGAGAAATCTTTATCATTAAAAATAAAATTCTTCTCATTTGCATTGTTGTATAACAAGCCTACTTTCTTTATGTTGAAGCGTCCCTTTTTAGATTCTTGCGCTGTTATACTTGTTAATAGGAACAAGAGTGTAATAAATAAAAATATAATTTTCATAATTCAGCATGGAACAAGCCGTCTTACAGGCTTATTAATAGTGTTTTAAATTTTTAAATGTAGCTTATTTTTTTATTTAAATAAACATTTTAGCAACGCTTTCAGCTTTTCTATTGGCAGTATAATCATAGAAACCTTCACCAGATTTAACACCTAATTTACCTGCCATTACCATATTTACTAATAAAGGACAAGGGGCGTACTTCGGGTTTTTAAAACCGTCATGTAAAACGTTTAATATAGATAAACAAACATCTAATCCAATAAAATCTGCTAATTCTAGCGGTCCCATAGGGTGCGCCATTCCTAGCTTCATTACAGTATCAATTTCAGTAACACCAGCAACACCATTATATAAAGTTTCAATAGATTCATTAATCATGGGCATTAATATTCTGTTTGCTACAAAACCAGGATAATCATTTACTTCTATTGGTGTTTTCTGAATTTTGGCAGTTAAATCTGCAATTGTTTGCATTACTGTGTCAGAGGTATTATATCCTTTAATAATCTCTACTAACTTCATAATTGGCACTGGGTTCATAAAATGCATTCCAATTACTTTTTCTGGCCTGTTAGTAACTGCGGCAATTTGAGTAATAGAAATGGAAGACGTATTTGTTGCTAAAATCGTTTTTTCATCACAAACAGCATCTAATTCTTTAAATATTTTCGATTTTAGAGCTGTGTTTTCGGTGGCTGCTTCAACTACTAAATCAACATTTCTTGCACCTTCAGCGATACCTGTAAATGTTGTAATATTTGCTAAAGTTTGAATTTTGTTAGCCTCAGATATTTTCTGCTTTGCAACCATTCTATCTAAGTTTTTAGAAATAGTAGCAATTCCTTTGTCTAAAGAGGCTTGAGAAATATCTATTAAATGTACTTTATAATTAAATTGAGCAAATGTGTGGGCAATTCCGTTTCCCATTGTTCCAGCACCAATTACAGCTATATTTTTCATATTTAATTATTAAAAATTAATTCGTAGTTATTGACAAAATTATGTAGTTTATGTGTTTTAGTTAATTTATTAAAAACAATCGATAATCATTTGTGCAACTCTTAATGCTTCAGCCCCTTGTCTTAAAGAAACTATTGGTTTTGTACCATTATTAATAGCATCTGCAAAAGATTCTAGCTCATCTAAAATAGCATTGTTATTTTCAATTTCAGGATTGTCAAAATAAATTTGTTTTTTAATACCTTCTGCATTTTGTAAAATCATTGCGAATTCGTCAGGATTGTTAGGAACATCTTTCATTCTAACAATTTCAGACTTTTTCTCTAAAAAATCTACGGAGATGTAAGCATCTTTCTGAAAGAAGCGTGTTTTACGCATATTTTTCATGGAAATTCTACTTGCGGTTAAGTTTGCAACACAACCATTCTCAAACTCAATTCTCGCATTTGCTATATCTGGAGTTTCTGAAATAACAGAAATTCCACTTGCATGGACATTTTTTACTTTAGATTTTACTACTGATAAAATAATATCAATATCATGAATCATTAAATCTAAAACTACAGGAACATCTGTTCCTCTTGGATTGAATTCTGCTAATCTGTGTGTCTCAATAAACATTGGAGTGTCAATTTTATCTTTAACCGCAGTAAATGCAGGGTTAAAACGCTCTACATGACCAACTTGCCCTTGCACATGAAACTGACTTGCTAATGTTTTAATAGCCTCTGCTTCTAAAACAGTTTTTGTTATTGGCTTTTCTATAAAAATATGTCGCCCTTTTTCAATTGCTTTTTTAGCACATTCAAAATGAGACAGCGTTGGTGTTACAATATCTACAACTTCAACTGCAGCTATTAATTCTTCGATAGAATCAAATAATTTATAGCCAAATTCTTTTGCTACTTTTTTTGCATTCTCTGTAAATGGGTCAAAAAAACCAACCAATTCATACTTCTTAGATTCTTGCAATAAACGTAAATGGATTTTACCGAGATGACCAGCACCTAAAACACCTGCTTTTAACATATTTATATTTTTTTTTCATTCAAAGGTTCCTGAAATTTTAGGAGATGGACTGCATTACTACTTTCTATTTTTAGCCGCTATAGTCACTTGAATGCTATGATATTATTTATTTTAAAAGTTCTGAAGAAATATCAGAAATTTTTAACGAAAACAAAGATACAATTTTATAAGAATGTATTTAGAATTATTGCTATTTTTAGACTTTACAAAACTGTTAAAATTGAAAGACACTTCAAAACACCAAGGACTTAGAAATCAGCTTGCTACTATATTAGAAGCAAAGGGAATTACAGACAGTAATGTACTGAATGCTATTCGAGAAATTCCACGACACTTGTTTATAGACTCAAGTTTTGAGGCGCATGCTTATCAAGATAAAGCATTTCCTATTGCTGCAGAACAAACTATTTCTCAGCCATATACGGTTGCTTTTCAATCGCAAACTTTAGAGATAAAACCTGGTGATAAAATATTAGAGATTGGAACTGGTTCAGGCTATCAGACCGCTGTCTTATTAGAGTTAAAAGCTTTAGTCTATTCCATAGAGAGACAGAAAGAGTTGTTTAAAAGAACTTCTCTGTTCTTGCCTAAGATTGGTTATAAACCTAAAAAATTTATTTTTGGAGACGGCTATAAAGGTTTAAAAGAAGAAGCACCTTTCGATAAAATTATTGTGACTGCGGGAGCACCCTTTGTGCCAAATCCGTTATTAGCACAATTAAAAATAGGAGGAAAGTTATTAATTCCTGTTGGTGACAAAACACAAATAATGACGCTGTTTATTAGGAAGTCTGCAAAAGAATTCGAGAAACAAGAATTAGGTGATTTTGCTTTTGTACCAATGTTAGAGCAAAAAAATTAAATTTTAATTTAGAAAATTTAATAAACTAAAAGTAGCATTATAAGCTAGCATCAAAATTTTCATCCCATTTCTGTTGTACACGCAGCACTTGCTCAATAACATCTCTAACGCAGCCTTCTCCACCTTTTTTATCAGAAATGTATTTAGAAACTTCTTGAATTTCTCTAACGGCATCATTTGGACACGCAGCTAAACCTACTATTTTCATGACAGGATAATCTGGTACGTCATCTCCCATATATAATACATTTTCTGGTTGTAAATTGTACTTTTCTATCAGTGTTTGGTATTGTTTTATTTTGTTGTGAGCACCTAAATAGATATCTTCAATTCCTAAAGCAGCTAGTCTCGTTCTTACACCTTCATTAGTGCCTCCAGAAATTATACAAACTCTATAACCTTTGTTTAACGCATTTTTCATTGCATAACCATCTTTTACATTCATATGTCTTACCAATTCGCCATCTGGCATTATGGTTAGCATTCCGTTTGTTAAAACGCCATCAACATCAAAGATAAAAGTACTTATTTTTGGTAATAATTGTTTGTAACTAATTTCCATTTTTAATAGATTGAGTTATAAGTTTATAAAGTATTTGTTGTTCTTTATGCAACAAGTTTAAATGATTTTTTATTGTTTCTTCGTCTTTTCTAATTGCAGGGCCGGTTTGCGCTTTTTCTGGTGAAAGAGTTTTAATTTTTTCTGATGTTTCCTGGATTAGGGGTTGTAAAATTTCAAAAGGCACCTTATATTCTTCACAAATATCATTACCAATTTTATACAAATGATTTGTGAAGTTGTTCACAAAGACAGCAGCAACATGCAAGGCTTTTCTTTGTTCAGAATTTATAGGATATATTTTTTTACCAATTGCATTTGCCAATGTTTCAAGTAATAAATAATCTTCATGACGTTCAGCTTCTAAGCAAAAAGGAACATTGGAGAGATCTAATTCTTTCTCCTTAGAAAAGGTTTGCAACATGTAAAAAACGCCTTTATTAGTTGTGTTTTTTAAATCTTTCATGGAAAAACTACCTGAAGTATGCACCACAAGAGAGTTTTTAATTTTTAAAGAAACAGTTTCAATAGCGTCATCTGAAACTGCTAGAATTGTAATAGTTGCTTTTGGTATATTTTCTAATTTTCTAGAACTTACTTGTGTAAGACTAATAGTATCAACTTTTAAAAAAGCCTTTACTAAATGCGCTGCTACATTTCCATTTCCTATAATTAGTACTGATATCATTTTAGCGAAGATATTCAAAATTTATAGAAATTTAGAATTGCTTTTAGTAAATTAGCTGATGTAAATCTGATTTAATGAAAGATTCTAATAAACTAGGAATAAATACAATTTGTGTGCATACCGGAGAAGTAAAAGATGAGCAGTTTAAAGGTGCAGTTTCGCCTATGTTTATGTCAACTTCATATGCTTTTGATGGGGTAGATGTGAAAAGATACCCAAGATATTTTAATACTCCAAATCAAGAAATGTTATGTAAAAAGATTGCGGCTTTAGAGAACACAGAAGATGGTTTAATCTTTAGCTCAGGAATGGCAGCAATTTCTGCAGCTATGTTTGCTTTTCTAAAGACTGGAGATCACGTAATTATTCAAAAAGTAATTTATGGCGGTACTTTTAACTTAATCGTTTCAGAATTTGAGAAATACGGAATTGAATACTCATTTACAGAATCTGACAAAGCAGCTGATTTTAAATTGTTATTAAAAGCAAATACAAAGATTT
>JBLHGY010000048.1:0-11188 GCA_047616665.1 Polaribacter sp. | reverse complement strand
CTAAATTAGCAAAAGAAGTTGCAGAAGCAATCTCGATACCTGTTATTGGAATAGGAGCTGGAAACGGAGTAGATGGGCAAGTTTTAGTTACCCATGACATGATTGGAATGACCCACGAATTTAATCCGCGTTTTCTAAGGCGTTATTTAGATCTATATAAAGACATGACGGGTGCTTTCGAAAATTATATTTCTGACGTAAAAAGTGGCGATTTCCCGAGTGACAAAGAGCAATACTAAGCTTCACTTATACTATAAAAATTAGCATTCCTGCAAAGCCGGGGAGTTCAAGTTCATTCTTATTAATTGCTGCTTTGGTGGAATAACAAACTTAAAAATCTTCTATGAAAATTCTTCACCTAGATACCAACCACCCTATTTTAATAGCACAATTAAATAACCTAGGTTTTACTAATGATGAAGATTATACCTCTTCAAAAGCTGAAATTGTAGCTAAAATCCATTTATATGATGGTCTAATTATTAGAAGTCGTTTTTCTATTGATGCCTCTTTTTTAGAAAAAGGAAAAAACTTAAAGTTTATAGGTAGAGTTGGAGCTGGACTAGAAAATATAGATTCTAGCTATGCAAAAAATAACGGAATTACTCTGATTGCAGCCCCAGAAGGAAATAGAAATGCGGTTGGAGAACACACTCTAGGCATGTTGTTATCTCTCTTTAATAAGTTGAACAAAGCAAATAGCGAGATTAAAAAAGGACAATGGTTGCGTGAAGAAAACCGTGGGGTTGAATTGGATGGGAAAACGATTGGTTTAATTGGATACGGAAATATGGGGAAATCATTCGCAAAAAAACTTCGTGGTTTTAATGTTCAAGTACTTTGTTATGATTTAAAACCTAATGTTTCTGATGATTGTTGTACACAAGTTTCACTAAGAGAATTGCAGCAAAAAGTAGATGTTTTAAGTTTACACACTCCCCAAACAGAACTTACAAGAAACATGGTAAATACTAATTTTATCGAAAGTTTTAAGAAAAATTTTTGGCTCCTAAACACCGCACGTGGAACCTCTGTGGTTACAAAAGATTTAGTTATTGCTTTAAAATCTGGAAAAATTTTAGGCGCTGGTTTAGATGTTTTAGAATATGAAAAAACCTCTTTTGAAAACCTTTTCACCAATGATAAAATTCCGAAAGCCTTTCAATATTTAATAAATTCAAATAATGTACTTCTTTCTCCCCATGTTGCCGGCTGGACCATTGAAAGTAAAGAAAAACTAGCTCAAACAATTGTAGATAAAATTAAAAGTAGCTACTCTTAAGCTATCGGTAATTACCCTTGTATATCTAAATAAATAGAACGTTAACTACTGATTTACAAATACTTAAAACAAAAAACATGAAATTTTTATCAAATTATCCCGCAGAAATTTTACTTTTAATTTTTTTAATTATTACTTTTATTCAGTCTGGTATAGACAAACTTTTAGATTGGAACGGAAACATCTCTTTTATTAAAGAACATTTTAAAAACTCCCCTTTGAAAAACACCGTTCCTTTATTATTAGGAATTGTTTTAATAGTTGAAATAGTTGCAGGTGTTTTAATGAGTATTGGTGTTTATGAATTATACACCTCTGAAGCAAAAGAAATTGCATTATTAGGTGTTGAGCTTTCTGCAATCGCTTTAATTTTTTTATTAATAGGACAGCGACTTGCTAAAGATTATGCCGGAGCGATGTCTTTAGGTGTTTATTTTATTATAACGGTGGGTGGTGTATTTTTATTAAATAACTAAAAACTATACCGACAAAAAAAATAATCAATTATACTTATATAAAAAGGCTTTAAAACAATCGTTTTAAAGCCTTTTTATATGTTACACAACAAATTACATAGCGTGATTAGAAATATTTAAAACTCGTGTCTTTAAAATACGTTTTAGTTGTTTTTAATCACATAAATTAAAGAAGAATATTCTGTTGTGGATTTAGCGCTAAGGTTTGAGAGAAAGCCTCTATAAAAAGCTTTTATAGGATTTGAATTTCCTGTTTTATATTTTTCACTTAAAAGAGATACGTAATAGCTATCAAACTTCATTGGAAGTGTTTCCTCTACAATCATTTCTGCTTCTAAAAATAATTTATGTATTGCCTTTTGACTAAAATGCCAAAGGTGTCTTGGTACATCATACGCCGCCCAATGCTCTTTATAAAACTTAG
This sequence comes from Polaribacter sp., assembly GCA_047616665.1. Taxonomy (GTDB): domain Bacteria; phylum Bacteroidota; class Bacteroidia; order Flavobacteriales; family Flavobacteriaceae; genus Polaribacter. The sequence continues at coordinate 9,006 of JBLHGY010000048.1, read as the reverse complement.
CATCGTAGCTTTTATAATTTGGTACCGCAACCACAATCCTTCCTTCAGGTTGCAATAAACTCTTTAAAGCCTTAATCGTGCTTTTTAAATTTTCGACATGTTCTAAAACATGCCAAAGCGTAATTACATCAAATTTTTGATTGGTAACATCTAAAAGGTTTTCTTTTAAATGAACTCCTTTTTTAACTGCGTTTTCTCTTGCTTCTGCACTTGGCTCAATTCCTAAAACCTGCCAATTATTGTTTTTACAGATTTTTAAAAAATCGCCAGTTCCTGCACCAAAATCTAACACCGATTTTGAACCCGATTTAAAAGAATTTAATAATAAAAGTTTTTGTTTTAATGTGTGGTTTTTTACCGCTTGGTAGCTCTTATCAAAGAATGTTTTTTTACTATCTGTGTGCGAAATATAAGCTTCACTTTTATAGTAGTCTTCTATGTTTTTAGGAACAGGATACGTTACTAGCATCTCATATTCTGTATTCACCATCACTTCAAAATAATCTCCAGAAACCGTATTATCTTTGCAGTTTAAGAGCTTGGATAAATTTATATAAAGCTCTTTTTGATCGTCCATATTGCCTTAATATTAAGAATGTTCCACGAGGAACATTTAAAGTTTTCTTTTTCTATCTACCCATGTAAACCAACAAAACAGAAATATCACTTGGCGAAACACCACTAATCCTGCTCGCTTGTGAAATAGATGTTGGTTTCACTTTATTTAATTTTTCGGTAGCTTCAAACGATAACGACTTCACTTTTTCGTATTTAAAACTAGAAGGAATAACTACGTTTTCTAGTCTATTTAATTTATCGGCATTGTTTCTTTCTTTCTCTATATACCCAGAATACTTTAAATGAATTTCTGCTTGCTCGATTACATCTTTAGCAATAGTATGCTCCTTTAAAAAATCTTTTAATTTTCTTATATCATTAAAATCTGCAAGCGACAATTGTGGTCTAGACGCAATTTTAAAAAGCTTCATAGACTGATTTACCAATGCTAAATTCTTAGCTTCTAAGATTGGGTTTACCTCTTCTTGCTTTACACTTGTCTCTTCTAAAAATTTAATTAATAACGCGGTCTTTTGTTCCTTTTCTAAAACACGGTCCATTCTTTCTTGAGATGCCAAACCTAATTTATATCCTAAAGGAGTTAGTCTTAAATCTGCATTATCTTGCCTTAATAAAGTTCTATATTCTGCCCTAGAAGTAAACATTCTATATGGCTCCTCTGTACCTTTAGTAATTAAATCGTCAATTAAAACACCTATATATGCCTCGTTTCTTTTTAAAATAAAAGGCTCCTTTCCTTGTGTTTTTAGTGCAGCATTTACGCCTGCCATTAATCCTTGTGCAGCCGCTTCTTCGTAACCTGTTGTTCCATTAATCTGACCCGCAAAAAACAAGTTCTCAATCAACTTTGTTTCCAAAGAATGTTTTAATTGAGTAGGTTGAAAAAAGTCATATTCTATTGCGTACCCATATCTTAAAAACTTTACATTTTCAAAACCATCTACCGCACGTATTGCTTTGTCCTGGATATCCTCTGGCAGTGACGTAGAGAAACCATTCACATACATTTCAACCGTAGTCCATCCCTCCGGCTCTACAAAAATTTGATGCCTGTCTTTCGTAGCAAATCGATCTACTTTATCTTCCACAGATGGACAGTATCTTGGCCCAGTAGACTTAATTCTTCCATTAAACATTGGAGATCTATCAAAACCCTCACGAAGTAAATCATGTACTTTTTGATTTGTATAAGTTAAATAACAAGAGCGTTGCTTTTTTAAAGAGCTTGTAGTTGGTAGATATGAAAACTTCTCTGTAATTTCATCTCCCGGTTGCTCAGTCATTTTAGAATAATCTAAAGAACGACCATCCACCCTTGGAGGTGTTCCTGTTTTCATTCTACCCGCTTCAAAACCTTTTTCAACCAATTCTTCTGTGATTCCTGTAGAGGCTCCTTCACCAGCTCTTCCACCACCAAAACTTTTATCACCAATATGAATTAAACCGTTTAAAAAAGTACCGGCTGTTATTATAACTGTCTTTGCCTTTATCTCTAGCCCTAAAGCTGTTTTTACACCTATAATTTTAAATCCATCAAACAACAAACCACAAACAGAGTCTTGATAAAAATCGACGTTTTTTGTTTCCTCTAACATCGTTCTCCAGCATTCTGCGAATTGCATTCTATCAGATTGCACCCTAGGGCTCCACATTGCTGGACCCTTAGACTTATTAAGCATCTTGAACTGTATTGCAGTTTTATCTGTAACCACACCACTATACCCCCCTAAAGCATCTATCTCTCGTACAATTTGTCCTTTTGCAATTCCCCCCATTGCCGGATTACAACTCATTTGTGCAATGTTTTGCAAATTCATCGTGATTAACAATGTATGAGCGCCCATATTTGCACTTGCGGCTGCGGCTTCACTTCCTGCATGACCACCACCTATTACGATAACATCAAATGTTGTTGAAAATAAACTCATTCTTTATAGTTCCACGTGAAACCTTGTATTTAATTAATTGATTTTAAGGTAATTAACTCCGATAAAGCATTGTTTTCTTGAGCAGTCATCTCTTTTTGACTTTCTGGTGTTTTATCAGAAAACCCTATATAGTGCAAAACCCCATGAATCATTACTCTTTGCAATTCTTCTAAAAAAGAAACCTTAAAATCATTAGCATTCTCTGCAACTCTTTCTGTAGATATAAATATATCGCCGCCAACAAGGTTTCCTAAAGAATTATCAAAACTTATAATATCTGTTAGTGTGTCGTGTTGTAAAAACTCTATGTTTAATTTTAATAAATAAGCATCATCACAAAAAATATAGTTTATTTCACCCTCTTCACGATTGTGATTTAAAATAATTTTTTGAATCCACTTTTCAAAACAATCCTCGTTTTCTAACTTAAAATTGGTTTCGTAATTAAAACTAATCATTATCTGTCTTATTTGGTTCTGAAAAATAATCCCGAACCTTTAATTTGTAATTTTGATGCAAAGGTAATGATTGTCTATTTAATATCTCTATTTGATTGTAAAACTGCTTTTTAAAATCTAACAACTTCTTATTGTTTTTATTTGTAGCACTTCTACTAACTGTTGCTTTGCGTATATTCTCTTTTCCTTGCTCTAGAGCCGCTTTGTCTAGTTTTAATAAATCATAGTTTAATTGTTGCATTTTTTGAATCGTAGGAGCGCTAAAACCATTCTCTAAAATTTCGTTTTCGAGTTGTTCCATCGATTTTAAAACCCTTTTAGTCTGACCACTGTTTTTTTTATCTCCTTTCTCTGACTCTTTTATGGCGATTTCCAGCTGCTGCCTTAGTTGAGACTGTTGTTTATATATCTCAAACAACTCGCCGTCTAAATTATCATTTTGACCCACTCCTTTTTCTCCAGAGCCCCCTTCATTCGATTCGGTATTGTTTTTTCCACCCTCACCTTTGTTCCCTGGTTTCTCTCCTTTTTTTCCCCGACCTTTTTTGTCTATCGCGTTATTCCCCGGCTTGCGTCCAAGACCTTTAGCCCTCTCTCCTCCTTTTTTCATTTTCTCAGACAACTCACCTTGCTTTTTAATGATGTCTGAAAGACTAAAGCCTTTACCTTTTTTACCTGACCCCATCTTCATAGATGCGTTTTTCATGTTATTTAACATTGTGCTTAAATAATCTGATAAATTGTTTGCAGAAGTCATCACATAACGCTGATTAGAAATTCCATTATCAAACATTCCTTCAGAAAAATTTTCCAAAGATTGCTCTAAATTATAATGAGCTGTAGATAAATCGTTTTGAATTTTTGAAGATATTTTGGGTAACCGCATCGAAAGTACATACAAACTATCGTCTATATGCTCAAAATAAGTTCTTATGTTATTTTGCTTTTTTAAATCTTTACCAAAATCTGGGTGCGCTATGGAAATAGCTTCAAACTTATTCATTAAGGCCTCTTGTTTAAATGAAAAAGTCATCAGGTTTTCTAAAATCTTCCGCATATCATCCATGTTTTCTTCAATAGATTCACTCTCCATTTCTAACATCGATTTTTGCATTTTAGCGCTCATTTTTTTCATTTTCGCAGCACTCTTCTTTTGGTTTTTCTTCGCAGAACTTCTGTCTTTGCTTTTTAAACCTTCCTCAGCCTTATTTAATTCTTGGTCAATATCCTTTTTTTCCTCTTCTACATCTGGCAATTCCATCGGGTCTTTTAACCCCTTATTGTCCTTTGTTAATTCATTTAACTCCTTTTTTATTTTCTCAAAGCCTTCTTTTATTTCTTTTTGATCTTCTAAATTATCAGCATCCTTCTTTTCTAACAACCCTTGTTTTTTTGCTAAGTCGTTTAATTTATTCACAATTTGCATTGTTTTTTGTTCTATATAAAACCGCTTTACTAATTCTAGGGTTCTCTTTAAACTGCGCTCTTGTTGCTTGTTTTGTTCCGCTAATTGTTTTATTTTTTTCCCTAATTCTTCTTTATTTAATTTCTCCGCAACCTTAGCAATCTCATCTAAAAGTTTCTGTTGTTTGCTGTTTTTCTGCAGCTCTTCAATTCTTTTTTGTAGTTCTTCTTTTTTTTCTTGCAAGGTTTTATCTTCTTCTTTATTTTCTTTGAGATTATCTCTCAGTTTTTCAGTTTGAAGACGCATCCTTTCTTTATATTTTATTTGTCTTTTTAAAATGGCATCCACCTTTTTTTTGTCCCTCCAACTAAATTTTTTATTCTTTTGTAAACCCTCTTGGAGTTTTTCTATACCACGTTGCTGCTCTTGCTGTTTTAAAATGGCACGATCCATATTGGTAATTGTATTTCTTTGCGCATCTAATAACGCTCGACTTGCCTCTTCATTTGTTCTTTCTCTATACTTAAAAACAGCACTTTTTGCTTTTTTACTTCCATTTACCATGTCATTGTCATAGACCTCAAAAAAAAGCTCATAGTTAGTTCCTTTGTTAACAGACAAACTATCAGGGAACAAGTAAAAAAAAGTTTGAATGTTTGCTTTAGAAATTCCTATTGCGCATACTTTTTGGATCTGCGGATTATGCGCTTCGTAATACACCATTTGTAACTTACTTAAACCATAATCATCTGAAACCTGTCCAATAAACTGTCTAGGGCTTTTAGAGGTGTCCTTATTGTTTGGTTGCATTATAATTTTAGGAAAATTATCTTTAACCACATTTATAGAAAATGGTAAGCGCTCATAATCTTTTAAATTTTCGTTAGAAGAAGCAATTTCATATGTAAACGAATTCTTTATTTGTTTTGAAAACTCAAAGTTGTTCTCGCTAAACTTGGTAAATAAAAACCGCTCTGTGTTCTCAATAAATGCAACCTCTTGCGTTTGGTTGCCTAAAACATTCCATGTAATTTTTGTCCCTTCTGGAACGATTAGGTTTCCAGAGTTTGGAATCGTTTCATTCTTTTTACCAACATAAGAAGGGTATTCTAATTTTAGAACAATATTATTAATTGTTGGTGTCTTAATTATGGAAAGCTGATGTATTGTACTTTGAACCTTGTTTGCCTCAAGAAAAAATTGCAGCGACTCTTGAACACCTGAAAAGGTGAAAGAAAAATTACCTGAACCTTTGTTTTGTAAAAAATACTCCTGTTTTTTAAATTTTATTTTTACTTCTGCAGGTAAAACAGATCCAATAATTTCAATCTGAATAGTAATATCCTTGCCCTGAACAACTTGAAGATTTTTATTTGTTAGTCTAAAATAAAAAGGTGCTGGTGGTGTATATGCTGTTCTATGATGAACAACCCGGTCTAAACTCTTCTTAAGTATATCATTATTACCAGATAATAACGTAATTAAAAAGACTACAATGGGTAAAACTGCATACTTAAGGTATTTTAAATTTTTACTAAAGTTTACTGCTTTTACAAACGGAATCAACAACAACTCTTCTGATTTCTGATTGATGCTTGCTAACAATAAATCAGAATGCTCGCCCTGTTCTTTCAGTTGTAAAGTGTTTAATAATTTATCTTTTACCTCAGGAAAAAACTTCCCTATAATGTTTGAACACGCTTCAGGTGTTATGCCTTTTTGTAAACCAATTAATTTAAAAACAGGTACAATAATAAAGCGCCAAAACAGGAACACTTCAACCAAAACAAATGCCAAAAACAAAAATGTTCTTGCCATAGGTTTTAACCATAAAAAATGCTCTAAAAACAGCGTACATAATAAATAGAAAAAACCTATAGAAAAAAACAAAAGGCCTCCTCTAATTAGTTCGTTTACGTAATATTTCCGGGTAAACTGATGTAATTTATCTGTTATCGTTTTAATTCCATTCATAAGTGACTAATAAAAATAAAGCTTTTCAAAAGACTCACAAAGAAATTAGCTGTTAAAAAAGATTCTTGTTTATATAAATAAAGGATTGCGCTTATTTCTAACGTCTTTTTATCCCTCTGCCATTTCAATTCTCTCTTTTTAAAACTATCTTTGCTTATTAAAAAAAACTAAAAAAATGGAATCCAATGTTCGTGTTCGTTTTGCCCCAAGTCCTACAGGACCTTTGCATATTGGTGGTGTAAGAACCGCTTTATACAATTATCTTTTTGCTAAAAAATACAACGGTACTTTTATCTTAAGAATAGAAGATACAGACCAGTCTCGTTATGTTGCAAATGCAGAAAACTATATTACAAATGCTTTAGAATGGTGCAATATTCCGTTTGATGAGGGTCCGGGAAAAAATGAAAAATTTGGACCGTACAGACAATCTGAACGAAAAAATACATACAAAGAATATGCTGACCTTTTAATTAAAACAGGATGGGCGTATTACGCATTTGACACTTCGGAACAGTTAGATGCGCATAGAAAAGGACATGAAGCGGAAGGAAAAACCTTTATTTATAATTGGCATAACAGAGAAAAAGGACGCTTAGTAAACTCTTTAGTTTTAACAAATGAAGAGGCTCAAAACAGAATTAATGCAGGTGATAATTATGTAATTCGTTTTAAAACACCACAAGACGAAATTTTACGAATGGAAGATGAAATTCGTGGAAAAATTACAATAGACACCAATACTTTAGATGATAAGATTTTATTTAAAGGAGACGGCATGCCAACCTACCACTTAGCAAATATTGTAGACGACCATTTAATGGAAATTAGCCATGTAATTCGTGGTGAAGAATGGCTGCCATCAATGCCTTTACATATTTTGTTATATAGAGCGTTTGGCTGGAGTGCTCCAAAATTTGCACATTTACCACTAATTTTAAAACCCGTGGGAAAAGGAAAATTAAGCAAAAGAGATGGTGATAAGTTAGGGTTTCCTGTATTTCCGTTAGCATACAAGAATGAGGCTTCTGGTGATGTTTCTAGGGGTTATAAGGAAGATGGTTATTTTGCAGATGGTTTTATAAATATGCTAGCTTTCTTGGGATGGAACCCAGGAACCGAACAAGAAATTTTCTCTTTACAAGAACTGATAAAGGATTTTGATTTAAGTCGTGTTAGTAAATCTGGTGCAAAGTTTAATCCAGAGAAAGCACGTTGGTTCAATCAGCAATACATGCAAAGCAAAGACAGTGTTGAATTAACAGATTTATACATTCCTATTTTAAAAGAAAAAGGTGTTTCAAGAGACCAAGAATATGTTTTAAAAGTGGTTTCTTCTATAAAAGAAAGAGCTGTTTTTGTAACCGATTTTTGGGAATTGTCTAGTTTCTTCTTTGAAGCTCCAATAGAATTTGATGTAAAAGCGTCAAAGAAAAACTGGAAAGAAGGAACCTCTGAATTAATGACGGCGGTTGCATTATTCCTTTCTAATATTGAAGATTTTTCATCAGAAAACACAGAAAAAGAAATTAAAGAATGGATTACGAATAAAGAAATTGGGTTTGGCAAGGTAATGCAACCACTACGATTGAGCTTGGTTGGTAAATTGGCTGGACCACATTTGTTTGATATTATAGCAATGATTGGAAAACAAGAAACAGTTAAACGAATTGAAAACGCAATTAATAAATTATAATCTTTTCTTCACATAAATAAAAAACTCAATAATATTGAGTTTTTTTTTGCTTTAAACGTAACATTTATAAAAAGCTGCGTCTTATAATTGATCGTAAAATTTAGTACCTTTACTTATATATCCTATTAATTTCTAAAAAAACAACTATGCCTACACTTCCATTGATTATTATCGTCTTACTTGGCCTTATTCTTTTTGCTTCATTATTTACTGTTAAACAACAAACTGCAGCAATTTTAGAGCGTTTCGGAAAGTTTAACATTATTAGACCCTCTGGTTTACACTTTAAAATACCCGTAATAGATAAAGTTGCAGGAAGGTTAAGTTTGAAAATTCAACAATTAGATGTTATTATTGAAACAAAAACCTTAGATGATGTTTTTGTAAAACTAAAAGTATCTGTACAATACAAAGTGCTTGCAGATAAAGTATATGACGCATTTTATAAATTAGACTATCCGCATGACCAAATAACTTCTTATGTGTTTGATGTGGTAAGAGCAGAGGTGCCAAAAATGAAATTAGATGACGTTTTTGTAAAAAAAGATGACATTGCGCTGGCTGTAAAAGCAGAACTAAACGATGCTATGATAAACTATGGATTTGATATTATTAGAACACTAGTAACAGATATTGATCCAGATCCTCAAGTAAAAATAGCAATGAATAGAATTAATGCTTCTGAAAGAGAAAAAGTTGCTGCACAATACGAAGGAGATGCTCAACGTATTTTAATTGTAGAGCGCGCGAAAGCAGAGGCAGAAAGTAAGCGTTTACAGGGACAGGGTATTGCGGATCAAAGACGTGAAATTGCTCGTGGTTTAGAGGAATCTGTAGACGTATTAAACAGAGTAGGTATTAACAGTCAAGAAGCATCTGCTTTAATTGTTGTGACGCAGCATTATGATACTTTACAGTCTATTGGTAGTGAGACAAATAGTAATTTAATTTTATTGCCAAACTCAC
>JBLHGY010000047.1:0-11443 GCA_047616665.1 Polaribacter sp. | reverse complement strand
TATTTAGCCTTTACAATTTCTTGCCCTAATTCTTTTATTTTTGCTTCAGAAGGGTTTGAAATATTCTGAATCTTTGCTTGCTCTTTTCCGTAACGTTCAAAAGATGCCGCAAAATCTAAGTATACTGCTTCACCAGTTGCATTTACTCCATAACCTGCATCACAACGCTCCTTTGCTGCTCTAGATGCAACATCACGCGGCACTAGGTTCCCAAATGCTGGATACCGTCTTTCTAAATAATAATCTCTTTGATCTTCTGTTAATTCTGTAGGTTTTTTACTTCCTTCTCTAATTGCCTTTACATCGTCTAAATTCTTTGGAACCCAGATTCTACCGTCATTTCTCAATGATTCTGACATCAATGTTAATTTCGATTGATAATCTCCAGATCTAGGAATGCATGTTGGGTGAATTTGTGTGTAACAAGGATTTGCGAAATACGCTCCTTTTTTATGCACTTTCCAACCTGCAGTTACATTAGAACCCATTGCATTGGTAGATAAGAAATATACATTTCCGTACCCACCAGAAGCAATAACAACTGCATGTGCAGCATGTCTTTCAATTTCTCCTGTAACTAAATTTCTTGCTATAATTCCTCTTGCTTTTCCGTCTACAACAACAACATCTAACATTTCATGACGATTGAACATTTCAATCTTTCCACGAGCAATTTGTCTGTTCATTGCAGAATACGCACCTAATAATAATTGTTGTCCTGTTTGCCCTTTTGCGTAGAAAGTTCTAGAAACTAAAACACCCCCAAAAGAACGGTTGTCTAACAAACCGCCATAATCACGTGCAAAAGGAACTCCTTGTGCCACACATTGATCGATGATATTTGCAGAAACCTCTGCCAACCTATATACGTTTGCCTCACGAGAACGGTAATCTCCTCCTTTTACAGTGTCATAAAACAATCTGTACGTAGAATCTCCATCTCCTTGGTAATTTTTTGCTGCATTAATTCCTCCTTGTGCTGCAATTGAATGCGCTCTTCTTGGAGAATCTTGGTACGCAAATGCTTTTACGTTATAACCTAATTCTGCTAATGTTGCAGAAGCAGAACCACCTGCCAAACCTGTACCAACAACAATTACATCTATATGACGCTTGTTTGCAGGATTTACAAGATTGATATGATTCTTATAATCTGTCCATTTATCTTTAATTGGACCTTTTGGTATTTTTGAATCTAAAGCCATAATTGTATGCGATTAATGGTTTAAGTGATGATAAATTGCAATAAAAATAAAACCTGCTGGAATTATAATAGCATATGCTTTACCAATATTTTGTAATGTTTTCTTTCTTCCTGCAGTACCACCCATCGACTGAAAAGCAGATGTAAAACCGTGTGCTAAATGCAATCCTAAAAGCACAAAGCAAAACACATACGCAGCAACTCTAATCGGGTTTGCAAACTTATGCACTAATTCTTCGTGGTAACGGAAACCTTCTACACCTTCCATTGTACCAGACCAATCTCCTTGTATGAATTTTGTATTGATTTCTGGAAACCAAAAATCAACAAAATGTAAACCAATAAAAGCTAAAATTGTAATTCCACTCCAAATCATGTTTCTGCTCATCCAAGATGAATTTGCAGCACCATTATTTTTTGCATACGCTACTTTTCTTGCTTTAGAGTTTCTTAACTCTAAAACGAAGCCCATTACAAAATGAAATACAACCGCAAAAATTAATACAGGCTGCAATGCAAACTGAACTAAAGGGTTTGTACCCATAAAATGAGATACTTCATTAAAAGTGTCTGGACTTAAAACTGATAAAATATTTATCGATAAATGCTGAAGTAGAAAGAACATTAAGAAAAACGCCGAAAGCGCCATTGCTACTTTTCTTCCAATTGAAGATTTAAAAAATCCGCTCATTGTATAGTTAATTAAAATTTTGACTGCAAAAATACGCCTAAAGAGTTTTGGTTGCAAAGAATTTACAACGTTTCCGCAAAATTTAGAATAATTTTAAATAGCTTCCTTTTTACTGAAGCTAAAACAAATATTAAAAAACCGCTAGTGTTTGTTGTTATATTGAGGCAATTACTAGAAATAAGGGCTAAAACGTACTGCGTATTTTTTGTTTCTACTTTTAAGACCTCACCAATTTTAAAACCCCTAAAATCTATTGTATTATTTTAATGGATCTCAAAGGTGTTTTTAAAGCTTTCAATTTTTACAGTGTATACTCCTTTTTGCAAATAAAAAACACCATTTTTTACTAGTGAAGGTTTCATCATTTGATGCTTCTTCTCAAGGGCGTTTTGTATACTGTCTGCGTTTGTTGGTTTTGTGCTGTTCATACGCATGAAAAACAAAACATTAAAAGTGTAAAAATAGATTTCATAAGAGCTACCGTTTAATTTAAAAAAAAATTGAATTCTCGTAAATATTTTTCTCCAACTTTAAAGAATGTATCTTTGTGGGCTGAAACAACTACATAAAGTTGCTTTCGTAAATATTATTTATGACATTTAAAGATTTAGGTTTATCTCCGCCGTTGGTAAAAGCAGTTGAAGAGAAAGGATATACCAAACCATCACCAATTCAAGAAAAAGCAATTCCACATATATTAGCAGGAAAAGACATTTTAGCTTCGGCACAAACAGGAACAGGAAAAACAGCCGGTTTTACGTTGCCTGTTTTACAGCATTTAGTAGCAACAAGGCACCCAAAGTACAGGCCTTTACGTGTTTTAGTACTAACACCAACAAGAGAATTGGCAGCACAAGTGCAAGACAATGTAAGAGAATATAGTAAATATGTAGATATTAAATCTGCCGTAGTTTTTGGAGGTGTAAACGCAAAACCACAGATTGCAACCTTAAGAAGTGGTGTAGACATTTTAGTAGCAACACCGGGTAGATTGCTAGATTTACATGATAGAAAAGCGCTTTCATTTAAAAGAATTGAAGTTTTAATTTTAGATGAAGCAGACAGAATGTTAGACATGGGTTTTGTTAGAGACATTAACAAAATTATAAGCTATATGCCTGCTGAGCGTCAAAACTTGATGTTCTCTGCAACCTTTTCTAATGACATTAAAAAGTTAGCCTCGGGTATTTTAAGAAACCCTGTTTCTGTAGAAACGGCTCCGCAAAATTCAACAGCAAAAAAAGTAACCCACAAGGTTTATAAGGTTGATAAAAGCAAAAAAACAGAGTTTACCATAAAGTTAATAAAAGACGGAAACTGGAATCAGGTTTTAATCTTTACAAGGACAAAACACGGTGCCAATAAATTAACTGAAAAGTTGGTGAAAGCAGGCATTTCTGCAGCCGCTATTCATGGAAATAAAAGTCAAGGTGCAAGAACAAAAGCATTAAAAAACTTTAAAGATAATTCTATTAAAATTTTAGTTGCTACAGATATTGCAGCGCGTGGTTTAGACATTCCTTTATTGCCGCATGTTGTTAATTTTGAATTGCCAAATGTACCAGAAGATTATGTGCATAGAATTGGTAGAACAGGAAGAGCAGGAGCTGCTGGAGAAGCAATTTCTTTAGTATGTAGTGAAGAGAGTGAATACCAAAGTGAAATAGAAAAATTACTGAATGAGAAATTAGCTTCTACTATTGTAGCAGGTTTTGAACCCACAGACACAGATCCTCCAAAAAGAGCAGCATCGCAAAGTAAAGGTTCTTTTGGTAAAAAGAATAAAGGAGGAGGTTCTCAAGGCAACAAACCAAAAAGCAAACCTCATTTTAAAGGAAACAAACCTTCTGAACCTTCTGGAAGAGGAAGATCTAATCCGCCTAAAAAGAAGCGTTATTAAAACATAAGTTACTTCTTTAATTTTATACTTCAACCCTTTTCTGTTTTTAAAAGCAGAGCGGGTTTTTTTATTATTGCTACCTTTGTATTTCAATATAAATTTACTTGTATGAAATACGATAAAATAGACCCACAATTATTTATAAAAAACCGTAAAAACTTTGCTTCACAAATGAAGCCAAATAGTTTAGCTGTTTTCAACTCAAATGATGTCTATCCAATAAGTGCAGATAGTACAATGCCATTTGAACAGCAAAGAGATCTCTTTTATTTAAGTGGTGTAGATCAAGAAGCAAGTGTATTACTATTGTTTCCTGATTGCCCGAATGAAAATTTTAGAGAAATTTTATTTGTTACAGAAACCAATGCACATATTGCTGTTTGGGAAGGTGAAAAATTAACAAAAAAAGCAGCAACGAATACTTCTGGTGTTGCAACAATATATTGGTTACAAGATCTAGAAAAAGTATTGTTTGAAATGACTTCTTACGCAGATACTTTTTATATAAATACCAATGAACACTATAGAGCAAATGTAGAAACTGAAACGCGTGAAGATCGTTTTACAAAATGGTTATTAGCAAAATATCCGGCACATTCTGTAGCTAAAAGCAATCCTATTTTACAAAGATTGCGCGCTGTAAAAGACCCAATTGAGTTGGCTTTAATGCAACAGGCTTGCGATATTACAGAAAAAGGATTTCGCAGACTTTTAAGTTTTACAAAACCAGGTGTTTGGGAATATGAAATTGAGGCTGAATTGTTGCATGAATTTATTAGAAATCGTTCTAAAGGGTTTGCATATACACCAATTATTGCTGCAGGAAACAACGCAAACGTTTTACATTATATAGAAAACAATAGGCAATGTAAAAGTGGAGATCTCATTTTATTAGATGTTGCCGCAGAATACGCAAATTATTCATCAGATTTAACAAGAACAATTCCTGTTTCTGGAAAATTTTCTGACAGACAAAAAACAGTTTATAATGTTGTAAATCGTGTTAAAAAAGAAGCTACAAACATGTTACTTCCTGGAACTTTATGGAAAGAATACCACGTAGAGGTAGGTAAAATTATGACTTCAGAATTACTAAAACTAGGCTTACTAGACAAAGCTGATGTTCAAAATGAAGATAAAAACTGGCCCGCATATAAGCAATACTTTATGCACGGAACTTCGCACCACATTGGTTTAGATACCCATGATTACGGATTGCTACACGAGCCAATGCAAGCAAATAATGTATTTACTGTAGAGCCTGGAATTTATATTCCTAAAGAAGGTTTTGGTATTCGTTTAGAAGATGATGTTGTCATTCAAGAAAAAGGAACCCCTTTTAATTTAATGGGAAATATACCTATTGAAGTAGATGAGATTGAAGAGATTATGCAAGGTTAAACCTTACATACATAAGACAAAGCGGGTTGAAAAACTCGCTTTTTTTTTATGCCAAAGAATTTATAAAACCTATGGTGTGGTTGTTAAACGTTTCTGGTTGTTCTACGTTTACAACATGGCCACAATTGTCTATTACAAAAAGTGAAGCTGTAAGGTGTTTTGACACAATGTTTTTTATAGAAGGTAAAAACAAATGGTCTTCTGCACCCATTACATATAAAGTAGGAATTTGAATGTCTTTTGTTCTAAAAAATCTTAATAATGGATTGATTTCTGATGTTAATTTAAACCAACGGATAAATTCTTTTTGGTATAATTTCTTTGCTTCGTTTACAAATAACAATCTAGATTTCTTGTGGTTTTTCTTTGGCATAATAATAAATGCAAAGAGCTTATACAGCAGCATGTATGGAACCACCGATTTAAAGATATTACCAACTTTCATTAGCACTTGAGAGCGAAAGTTCATCTTTATGATAGCGCCACCCATAATCATACTTTTTACCAATTCTGGTCTTTTTTCAGCTAGATTTCTAATTAGAATGGTCCCTAAAGAAATACCAATAAAGTGTGATTTTTCTATCTTGAGCGCATCTATAACCTCTACAATATCTAAAGTAATAGAATCGAAGGTATACTTGGCCTTAAAAGTATCTTTTAATTTTATTTGGCTATTTCCATGGCCTCGTAAATCTAAAATTAGTACGTTAAAATGTTTTCTAAAATCGCGTACTTGTTTAAACCAAATAGAACTGCTACCTCCTGCACCATGTACAAAAGTTACCCATTCTTTAGAGGTTGTATGCGAATATAAATAATAATTTAACACTTTTTTTCTTTCAAGTTGAAGTACAAAAATAACCTATTTATATGGTATAAGGTAAGATCGTCCGTTTATTAACGTTTTAAAAATTGCGATAAATTTGAATTTACTAGTGTTCTTTCTTTTGAACTAGATTTAGTACCACAAAAACCAACAAAGCAGGCAACACCCAACCTAAACTATTTTCTGCAAAAGGAATACTGCTTTTAATTCCGGTTAAATTTTCTCTAGGAATAATAAACCCAAGAAAATCTGTAATACTAAAAATAAAAGTGACTAAAACTACGCCTCTAAATACCAATTTAGATGCATATTTTTCTGGCAACGTGTTTAATACAATAAGAATAATAGTTATTGGATATAAAAACATGAGTGCGGGCACTGCTACTGTAATTATAAAATCGACTTGATAACTACCCACAATAATTCCAATGATAGAAGCTATTGCAGCAGTAATAATATATACTTTTTTAGAATTATTAAAAACACCTTTTATATAATCTGCAGTTCCTGTTACAATACCAACTGCTGTGGTAAAACATGCCAACGCAACCAAAATACTTAAAAAAGTAGTTCCGAAATTGCCCAAGGTTTGTGTGCTTAAACCTGCCAAAACTTCGGTTCTAGATGCATTTTCTGCAAATGTTGGTGCATACAAAGCACCTGCTAAAATTAAACCCCCATAGATGAATAGCAAACCAGCACCTGCTATAAAACCTGCTTTTCGAATTAAGGTTCTTTTTGCTTCAAAGGTGTTGTGATTGCTATCGTCTAAAGAAATAATAATTACGGCTCCTACAACCACACCGGCAATGGCATCAAAAGTTTGATACCCTTCTAAAATACCGTCTATAAATGGATTTTCAAAACCAGATGCTCCTAAAATACCAGGAGAAGCAAAGAAAGAAAGACCAATAATTACCAATAAGATAAGCACAATTATAGGTGTTAAAAAAGTACCTATTAAACTAATAATTCTAGCTCTATTTACCGCAAATAGAAATACTAATAGAAAATAAACAATGCTTGTTAGAATTGGCGGCGTATCAAAAAATGGCTGAATTGCCATTTCATGCGTTACTGCAGCTGTTCTTGGAGACGGAATGGCTATGGCAATACTGTAGATTAAGAAACAAAATAGCGTGCTAAAAGCAGGAGAAACCTTTTTCCCGAAATCATACAACGTACCTTGTAATTTTGCATGTGCAAAAATTGCCAAAATAGGAATGGTAATTCCCGTAATAATGAATCCTAAAACTACAATCCACCAATCTACGCCTGCTTTTACCCCTAAAGTTGGCGGTAAAATTAAATTTCCTGCTCCGAAAAAGAGTGAAAATAGTGCAAAACCGGCAATCCAAATTTCTTTTGTTTTGTTCATTGTAATTCTTGTCTTCGTGCCGGAAATATACATATTTTTGTGTGATGCAAAAATCATTAACTTTTAAAAATGCAACTATTTCTTTTTCTGACCAAGGAACAGGAACTGCGGTGGTTTTAATTCATGGGTTTTTAGAGAATGCCACTATGTGGAAAAACGTTGTACCCGAGATTTCTAAAAGAAACAGAGTAGTTACTATTGATTTGTTAGGGCATGGAAAAACAGACTGCATAGGCTATATGCATACCATGGAGTTATTTGCCGAAACCATTGCAGCGGTTTTAAAAGAATTAAGAATTCGAAAATGTATTTTAGTTGGGCATTCTTTGGGTGGTTATATTGCCTTGGCCTTTGCAGAGAAACATCCGCAGAAAGTAAAAGGACTGTGTTTAATGAACGCTTCTTCTAATGAAGATACTTTAGAGCGCAAAGCATTGCGATTGCGTGCCAACAAAATGATTGCCAATAACTTTAGAAATATGGTACGCATGTCTTTTGCTAATTTGTTTGGCCCAAAGAGCAAAACCATCTTTAAAGAAGAAATGGAATTAGCCATTCTTGAAGCTTTACAAACACCCATGCAAGGGTATATTGCTGCGCAAGAAGGCATGCAATTGCGTGCAAACAGAAACCACGTTTTAACTGACAATAGTTTTAAGAAATTATTAATTATTGGTAAGAAAGATCCTGTTTTAGATTTTGAAACTTCTTTAGACGAGGCTGAAAAAACGAACTCTGCTTTCGTTGTTTTTGAGAACGGACACATGCCTCATATTGAAAATAAGCTCGCATTAAATGATGCTTTGAAAGAATTTATAAAAATTTGTTAAACGTGCATACGACAATAAAAAAGACCTAACTTTATTTAGTGCTCTGTATCGCCGAGGTTGCTGCTTCTTATACTTTACAAACCTTTTAAAGAAAAAACTGAAGAACATTTTATTGAAGTAAGGTTCTAACGCATAGAATGAATGGCTTGCTTTCACAAAATAGGTGCTTTAAAAGGTACACTTCTATTGATGCGCGTATAAAACTAATTTGATTGCTATAAGCAAAAGAGGTGTTTTTTAAAGCACCTACAAACTATTTATTTGACAACCTAAAGGCAATCTATCTCTTTTTTATTTAACACTAAAGACTAAAAAAATGATTGCAACTATTTAATTTTTAAATAAAGTAAAAATGGATTTTCAGGTTATGACATCGTTCTTTTTCTAACAAGCAATATTTCATCATCCGAGAAAGACATCCAACCAAAATCATATACCCAAAAAAAGGTTTTATTCTTGCTATTCATATGCCAATGTGTATTGTACTTAAAGTTAAATTTCTTTTTTTCTAGCAGTATTCTAGGTACTTTTTTTTGTAACAAATTTTTCCCTAAAACCTCTAACAATATCGATCGATTTCTGTGTAAAATGATATCGATATCTTTGACAGCAATAGCCGTTACTTTTCGTAAATTAATATGATAATAATTTTTACAACGCTGCGAACAAAATTTCTTATCGCTTCGACCTTTTACTAAGTTACTACATATTTTACATTTCATATACCTAACAAAGGTACGTTTTATATGTCTTTCTTCACGATACGTTATTAACGGTTAATATATGTTTATATTTAAATCAACTTCATAACGATACTATTTTCTTTTATATTTGAGACATTAATAGTACCACTATGCATAACATACCTATTATTTATCAGCCTTTAAAGAATGCAAAACGCATTAAAATTTATATCCCTTATGAACTAAAGGAACTACGTACTATTTTTAAGAAAATTAACACCACTTTTTGGCATCCTAATCAAAAATTATGGTCTATTATCTATACACAAGAAAACGTGGCATTAATAAAAAACCTTTTTGGTAAAAACTATAAAATAGTAAACAATATAACGCCCACCCCTATTGAAAAAAGACCGCTTAACCAATATGCAATCGAACAGCTTTTTAGATTGGAAAAAGCGTTGGTTTTAAAGAAGTATAGTGACTCGAGTGTGCGAACCTACAAGAATATGTTTAGCATTTTTTTAACCAAATTTTCTAATAAAGATATTAACCTAATAACCAAAGAGGAAATAGAAGGTTTTGTTTATGAATTAATTACAAAAAATAAAATTGGAGAGAGTTACCAAAATCAACTTATAAACGCTATTAAAGCCTATTATGAACACGTTTTAAAACTACCGAGAGAATATTATGAAATACAACGCCCAAAAAAGGCGGTAAGCATACCAAATGTATTAAGTAAAGAAGAAGTTTTAAAAATTATACAGCATCCTAAAAACATTAAGCACAAAGCTATTTTATGGACTATCTATAGTGCTGGACTTCGAATTTCTGAGGTCTTAAATTTGAGAATTATAGATGTTCATTCTAAAGAAGGATACTTGTTTGTAAAGGATAGTAAAGGAAAAAAAGATCGCAAAACTATTTTATCAAATCATTTAGTCCTGCTATTACGTAACTATTTTAAAAAAGAAAAACCATCTTACTGGTTGTTTGAAGGACAAACAGGAGGAAAATACAGCACTGCAAGTGTACGCGCTATTTTTAGAAAAGCAGTAGCAGAAACAAATTCAAATCCTTGGTCAACCGTGCACACCTTGCGACATTCGTTTGCTACACATTGCATAGAGAACAATGTGAATTTAAGGTACTTACAGAATATGCTAGGGCATAACTCTCCGAAAACTACAGAAATCTACACCAAAACGATTCATATTAACAATAAAAATATCGAAAGTCCTTTGGACAATATGCTAAAAAATAGTAGTTTTAAACCCTAAAACATATATGCCATATATCAACAATACGCATATACAATTGTTGGCAAACATTAAAAAAAATGAAATATGATGCATAAAACAGATAATCCAATTCTTATAGGGGCAATAGCTCCAATAACAAATCCAGGTTGGATTGAGGCTGGTAATCATCTATTGGCAGGTCTTGAATTTGGCGTTTCGGAATTGAATAAGGCAGGAGGCATTAATGGAAGACTGATTGAATTACTAGTACGAGATAGTGCTGCTAATCCTCAAAAAGCTACGAATTTAGTTGACGAACTAGTAGGTTTAGGAGTAATAGCCATTGTTGGTGAATACCATAGTTTTGTTGCTAAAGCTATAGCTAATAGAGCTGATGAACGAAATGTGCCTTTTCTCTGTACATCAGCAGTTATAGATAATCTAATTGAAAAGCCATCAAAATGGATTGCTCGACTTCCTCAAGTTCAATCGAAAGGTTGGAAAGCTTATGCAGAATTTCTTACAAATAATAAGCATACTAATATCGCTTTAGCTACATCTCCAAGTGTTTATTGGAAAGCAGGCACACATATTCTACGTGAACATTTTAATAAACAAGGTGGTTCTATCATTGAATTTGACACACAACGAATTACTCCTACTGACCTATGTGATAAACTTAATGGCAGTAATGCAACTGCTTTGCTTCTTCTTGTAGGGTATCCAGATCCTGCCGTATCTTTGGTTAAAGCCGTACGAAACGATTCTCGACTTGAAAAACTTCTGATTGGAGCTCCTGCAGGACAACCCGAGTTCAATAGTTGGATGAGTGAGTTACAGGAAAACGGTTCGGCAATTCCTTTTTTACGTTATATGCCTGAAAAACTAAACTCACTTGGACTGTATGTGCTAGATAAAGTACGTAAACATTTAGGAGAAGAACCGTCATTTGTAGCTTTGGAAGGTTATGATGCTATTCATATTTTAGCTAATATTATGAGTTTAAATGGAGTCAATCGAAATAGCATTGCCAGATCTTGGTCACAAGTAACTACAAATGGAACACGCGGAGAAATTAAATTATCACAGAATCCTGAGATGAATGTGTGGCAGTGGCAAGAAGCTCCAGTTCAAGTAGTAGATAGAGATCCTTTAAATAAAAATAAATTTAGAGTTCTATATGTGAAATAAAACGATTCTGACTTACTGATAAAAACAAAAAACGTCTGCCAACACCGCATAAAATTAATTGCTGGTAAAAGTCTATTTACGAAAGTTCTTACGGA
>JBLHGY010000046.1:0-11474 GCA_047616665.1 Polaribacter sp. | reverse complement strand
TAATAGCAATTTCTTTAGGTGGATAAGTCTTGTTTTCTAACCAATATTTAGTGTCATCAATTAGATTTTTCAGTTCTATTCCGATTTGAGTCCATTTTATTCCAATGTTTTTGTCAGTCTTTCTAAATTCACCTGCCCATTTCCAAACATCGCCGTACATTTTTTTGTGTAAATCTTTTATAAACTTTTCAGTCAATATTTTTTCAGGTTTTAAATTAGCTCGAATAGACCATTCTACAGCTTTTTCAATATTTAACTGTTCAAATTCATCGAGTTCTTTTTGCGTTGTTATTGATTTTATTTTTAGACCTTCTTTTTCGTCTTCATCTAAAGGTGTTTGGCCATCTGCGTATTTTAAATCTAATCCCATAATGACTTTCTCATTTCCCTTTTTATTTCATTAGCCAAGTCATTTATTGAATGTTCAATTTTATCTTCACTGATTCCTTGGTCCTCTAATTTCATATTTTGATTGGTCCTTAAAACAATTTTTCGGGCCAGTTTTTCAGCTTTTAAGTTGATTAGACTTTCGATGGTCCCATCTTTAGGAATAAAACCATAAATAAATTTCATATTCAAGGCATTGCCAACATCTTTTAGTTTATTGATGGTTATCTGACCTGTAGCTTCACGTTCTTCGATTTTTTGAATAGCTCCTTTAGTCAAGTCAAGTTTGGTCCCTAATTGGTCCCTTGTCATATTAAGAGTGGTTCTAATAGTATGTACCCATCCTTTTTGTGGGACCAGGACCATTCCTGCATCTTTAAAATGAGCCAGTTTTTGGTCTAATTGTTCTATGAGTAGTTTTTTCTTGTTTCTCATTTGTCAATATTTTATACATATAAGTATGTAAATTAAAACAAAAGTATACAAATATGTATGAATAAACAAAAAAAAAGAATACTTATATGTATTTATTTATGTAAATAATCATACACATATGTATGAATAAGTTTGTCTAAAAGGTTCAGATTTAAATTAAAGCCAACGTTTGGTGTATGGTTACTTGCGTGATTAAGCACTAAAGTTAGTAAATAATTACTGAACAAGAAAGTCCGAAAGGACTTTCGTAAGTAGGTAAGAAGCCAGCAATAAATTATATACGGTGTTGCCCACAGTATTTTATTTTCAGAGTTCAATTCCGTATTTTTTTAAAGTCGTATTAAACCAACCTTTTCGGTCTTTCCAAACGTCATCTGTTCTTAATTTATTTATCGCAATCTTTTTAAATTTTTCTTTTTTACTTTCCAATAATGTTTTTATAAATGAGTGCAAATAGAATACTTCATTTTTGGTTTGAAATTTAGCTTTCGGAAAGTCAGTTTTCAAATAGTTTTCCAATTCCTGCGAGTATTCAGACGAGTAGTATTTTCTTAAATAATCAAATGCATATGAATTATTCTTATTAAAAGCCAATTCCTCAATTCGTGGTAAATAGCTTTTTTTATGTTTTCTATTCTCAAAAGTTCTGTCATAAAGTAGCCAATAAACTTCTTTTTCTGAATAGATAATTATGCTATCCAATTTTTCCATTGTCAAGTCAGTAGCAAGTGCCTTTTGCATTGCTAAATCCTGTTCATAATTATTGCCTTTAATTTTTCGAGACGCTTCTATTCTGATTTTATTCCAATATTCGTGATAAATGATTGATGAAACAGGTTCGACGTCCATTATACAACCCTCGAAAGTCTCAACCATTTCATTTTTCCGTAATTCAGTTGATAGTAATTCAGGAACGTTTCCTTTTTGAGACTGAATGAGTTCAAGCGAAGCGTAAGTCCGAAGTGTTGGGTTCTTGTGTTTTGATAATTCGATTAGTTCTTTGTCGGATAATTTTTTCTTTAATTTTTGAAATCTTGTGTATTGTGGACTTACCACACAGCCATATCCGACACAATCAGATTCTACTCTATTAACTTTAACTATAGAGTCAGTCAGTTGTTCTTTTGTTTGCGAAAAACAAAGACTAATTGTCAAACTAAATATTATCGTGAGCAGTTTTTTCATATTGTGGGCAACGGTTAGTGTATGATTGCGTAAGGGGTTACGGGCTTCAAGCTTATCAGGTTAGACCCCAAGTTAATGCGAGATAGCACTCGAAAACCTCTGAAACCCTTATGAATTATACACATTGTTAGGCATTTTTTATTATTGATGTCTTCTTTGCCAAAACTTTGAAGTAGGCCACCTTTTTTCTTCTTTGTAATACTTCGTTTTTATTTGACTGTACTGTTTGAAATTCTGCAAAAGATCTTTTTGATATACTTCACTTGTTGAAATGCCTACTTTAAGTTCCTGAGTAATGTGTTTTGCAGCATAAATTGCGGAGCTTATTGAAAAGCCAATTCCCATGGAGGAAATAGGATCAAAGGATACTGCGGCATCTCCAATAGCAATAAAACGTTCTAAATTTCTATTGTCACTTACTTGTGATTGTGCATTTCTAGTCCATAATTTTCCTGAAATATCCTGGTCTCCTTGGAGTAGGTGTTTAATGTGATTGCTCTCTTGTAGCAAACGATTCCAATTTTTTATTTGATGGATTTTGTGTTCTGAGATAAGATCCGCATCAGAGAAAAATGTTGCAACTAATTTATTATTAGGAAGGCATGCAGTGTACCACCAACCTAACTCTACAGATTCTATGGTTTGTTCAAACTTTTTGGAAGTGTCATCCATTGTTAAAAACATTCCGATCCCCATTAATGAATCATGTTTTTGTAAGATACCTCCAACCTTTCGGCCTACGTTGACTGATCTACCAGAAGCATCAACAAGGTAATTTGCATGAATCTGAAATTTACCCTCAGTAGGATGGTTGAGTGAAATTTCCCAGCTTTTATCTTTTAGTTGCTCATATTCCAAACATTTTGTTCTTGGGTAAATGGTTGCGCCTCTTTCAGCCGCGATTTCTATCAACTTAAAATCAAATTTTTCTCGATCCAATTGAAAGGTAGACTCATTGGTTGTGAAAATAGTGTTTATTGTGCTAACGTCATCATTTCCCCAATAGGATTTACTAGCATATGCGGGTATAAAACTACCCTCTTCAAAATCGCTCTTTTTTAACTTTAAATATTCGACTAGATCAAAAATACTATTAGAAACGTGCTCCCCAACACGTGTAGTGTTAAAATCAGATTGCTCAATGATTGTTACATCATAATCAGAATAGTTTAACAAACTTAATGCAGCAGAGGCCCCACTTGGGCCTCCACCTACAATAAGTACATCTGTTTCAATGATTGATTCTGACATTATCGTCTCATCTTTGTTCCTGAACGAGTAGCGCCTAAACCATCACTACTAACGCTAATTTTCTTAAAGGCTCTTTTTTCTAGAAAAGAAACAAGCTTTTTAGCTCGGTCATTTTTCTTTTCTATTTTCTTTAAGTCATCCTCGATGAAAAATACAGGTATCGTAGTCTCATTATCATCTCCATTTCCACTTACTTGACCTATACCATATTCTGTAAAGGAGAATAATTCGTTTGTTCGTTCAGTCTCTGTGAAGTAAGGGAATCCTTTATCCTGTGAATTCGTATTTCGAATAAAAGCCATTGAAGACCAGTGTTCTACCATTTGAACAAAACTGTTGATGCCCCGTGCATAGTTCATTTGTTGACCTGCTGGAAGGTTAGATTGCATTTGTCCTTCCAAAGTAGTTTCACCAGTTAATACATCCCATGGGCTTTGTGGTGGCCACCAATAAGAGTAATAAGTAGGTGGTAAAGGTTCGTTTACAGGATCATTAATATACGTTTGGTTGTCCTCGTAAGTGGTTTTAGATTCTTTCCAAGTATCCTTCGTATTGATCTCTTGTCTAGTGGTTCTTTGGTCTTTATTGAACGCTGGGTTCGTAAAGTTTACGGGCTGGACTGTACATTGGAAGAAATCGGCCTGCCACGGACATGCCATTCTTTTAGTTAAATCTCCGGGTTCACAACCACCACCTTCACATTCATCTCTAGAAGGAGTGAGTCCCGTTTCATTATAGCCTCCAAGACCTCTTTGATCTGAAATAATATATGGTGCTGAATAAATTTCAGGGTTTTGAACACTCCAAGTAACCTCAATACCTGGGCACATAGGTAGACCAACACAATTTCCAACGCTGGCTTGATCTAGGTCACTGATAGGGAGAGGCTCATATGAAGGGGAGTTTTCAAACACTCCATTGGCCCATTGTTTAAGCATAAAATACTGTGTGTCATTTAGAGCCAAAAATTTAACAATGGTTTCATTACTTACCGAATTGCTTCCTGAGTTTAGGGGCATCATTGGAAAAGAATCATCACCATTTATTTTAAAAAGCTCTGATTGAGGTTGGTCTAAAGAAGAGTCACTTTTATCATTTGGACGTCTGAAATAAGAGAAGTAATTCTCCCTGTTAGCTCTATTTGATTCACTTGGATCAGAGAAGTCGATTAAGTTTGCAGTAAATGCCATCATTGATTGAACGTTTGCTACCCATTGATATCCTGCAAAACGTTTCATGATTGGTAAAATATCGCGCTGGAAGTTTACCTTGTATGATTCCGTAAATGCTCCGTTTTGAAACATGCTTGGGACAAGATTAAAATACCTTACACCAACATCATACATACTATCACTTAATGTAGATATATTTACAATTTCTGGTGCAAAATCAGGACATCCGATAATTACCCATGCATTTATAGTAACTGGCGCAGAACCATCTTTAAATGAGATTGTGCAGTAAACAGGTCCATCCGCTGTATCATCGTGCCAAGTGTCAGAACCTCCATAACTTGTCAAAGGTTCATTTCCACCAGCATTCCCATATCCGCCTAATACAATAAGTCTACCTTCGTCATCAGTTTTAAGATCCCCTAGAGTTTCAATTGGTGTTCCTGAAGATACTGTTGAAGGAGGGTACTGTGCTGGATATCCACTGGGAACAGATCCCTGATCAAATCCAATACTTTGATTTGAGCCACTTACGCTTCTTGGCCCAGGATCAATGATTAGTGTTTGCCTCTCACTTTCGGTTATCTTAGAAGCATTCCTGAAAGCCACGTTGCGGTTTTTGTAACTGTTTTGCTTACCATAAAGTAAGTTTCCTTCCAATTCGCTATACTGATACCATGTTGCTTTTTTGTTTGCTAAATGTACCGTCCACTCCATGCTGGCAACGTTAGGGGAGTGAGATGTAACTTCATCTCCATCTGCGTCAAGAATTTTGAAAAGTTGTCCTTGTCTCCTTACTTGGCTTTCATCGTCTTTAAAGTTTTTTATTGGACCTAGTTTGTTTCCTGAAGCATCGGCTTCATAGGGTAGGCCACCTATTTCGTCAGGTGAAAGGCAAAATTGTTTTTTGCTATTTCCTAGTCTTGCAACCCCAATAGAAGGGCTAATTTTTAATTCCATTGTTTGTTTTTTTAGGATTGTTTTTTGATTAATGAAAAATTATGATTCTCTGTTTGGTATAATAGGAACAGTTTAGGCTTAGAAACCCAAACCATCATTGAGAAGACCTGCTGAATTGTAGTGAGTAAAGGACTTTATTTCGATGTTGCCCATTGTTCCATCTTCAAGTTTAACTTCGTACTCCCAATTTTCATTTGAATTTTGAATATGGTTTTGAAGTGGATCAACTTTTGAATTATATCCGCTCGGAGCCCCCCAAATCAGATGATACTGATTATCTAGAAAGGAAACCCGTTGTAACTTTTTGGGTCCTACATCTATGATTTTTTTAGAAGGGATACTGAATTTTAAAACATCGTTGTGATGTTCAGTTTTCCAAAAGTCGGGTGCTTTAGCAAGTTTCGCTACCGTATGAATATTCGGTGCCCTAGAAATGAAATAGTCGATGAACACATCTTTTCCATTTCCATACATCAAATACGTTAAGGCATCTGGGTGTGGCATATCAGGCGTAAATGTTCGGAAATGTAATACTCTTTTGATCTTCACCTTTGCGTTGGCTCCATCCATTCTATTAAACTTGGGATGGGTTACTTTTGCGCCTCTGTATATTACATTGGGTATTTCTGTTTTTAAATCTATGTGATACCTCAAACTATGGATGTCTAATTCTTTCAGTGCCCCAGATTGAATGTCAATCAACGCAAGATGATCGAAAAATAGATCTACTTTTCCATCTCCAAAATTAGAAGCTCGTAATTCATTGTATGCATCAATATGCTCTTGTTCTACAAATGAACATTCTAAGATAATTTGAAAATGGTGTCGTGTATCGGCAAAAATAGGTGTGTGCGTAAGGTAGATTTGATCACCTGTTTTACCACCAGTCACGAATCCATGAAAATGCTTTAAGTGATCGTGTTCTCTCATTCCCATGTGATGATGACCGCTAGGGTATTCAAAATCACTCTCTGGAGCTTCTCCTTTAATGGTAATCTGTCCTGTTAAGTTGGGAGTAAGTCCACAACCGTATCTAAAATCTTTAATTTGCTTTTTGCTATTGAATAGGACTGGACTTGAAGATTCACCTGGGAAAATCACTCCAATATCGAATTTAAAGTCAGGATGCATAAAGTCAGAGTTGATTTGATGTGGGACGTTATCTTCATTTTCCCATATCACGTACTGACCAATTTCAACCTCGAAGGACGGAAGATGGCCGTTGTTAATTTTCTTTCTTAACTCTTTCATAAAAATTGTATTTAACTTTTTATAGTTTTTCTTTTTGATTTCAGTATTCAACTTTGATGGTTGAAAATTATGCCTAACGCTGTTGTGTATGCTTTGTTGCGTGTTTTAAGTAACTAATTTAGTACATAATTATTAACCAAGAAAGTCCGCGAGGACTTTCGTAAGTAAGCAAAAAACCAGCAATAAATTATACACGGTGTTGGCATTTCGTTATTTTTCAGTTTGTAATTTCGTTTTCTTCAATTTTCGTAATTCTATTCTTTTTTAGGAATATATTTCATAATTCCTATATTATAAGCTTTCCAATATAGTAATTCATTATTTGACCAAAAAAGTTCAACTATTTCTCCTTTTTTAAATTCTTTCATTAAACTATTTCTGAAGTTTAATTTAAAGATTCCAACGTCATCTGAACCTTTATTTATTTTAACAAATGGATAAGTTTCAGTATGATATTTATTTCTCATAATCTGTTTAGTTACAGATTCATATTTCACAAATTCTCCGGTTATCTTTTTTTTTCCATTTCTATCTTTATAAAAGGTTTGCTTTTTATTCCAGAAATAAAAAAGAACTGCTATAATTCCTATTATTATCCCAATTTCCATTTTATTCAGTTTTATTGTATTTTTTATTTTGTCCAAATGAAATGTCAAAATTTAGATTAGAAATTAAAAGGTTTTTCTTAATTTCAGTAAATTCTTTTAAGTCAAATGGTCCTTCAGGTTTTTCCTTATATTTATTTTTCGTCTTTTTGATTATCCAATAATAAACTTTCCCTTTTCTGCTTATTTGCGTTGCTATTATATATTCCTTATTACTTCCAATACTTTTTACACATTCGAGTAAACCAATTCCGTCATTCGATAAATATAAGCAACTTGGTTCTCCAGCATTTGTTGATAATCTGTAATTCCCATCCTTCCAATAAGCTGGGTCAAATAAATCAAAACAGCTTGATAATAAGACACAAATAAATAATAATAAATAAATTTTCTTCATTTTTTAAAATTTTCAATATTGTGTTTTGAGTTTACTGATTAATGAATTCCAACGATTATGTATAAGAATAGTGCGGTTTTGTGAGCGAGGATTTTCCGAAGGAAAATCAGACGTAACAAAAGAGCACTAGCCTTTGATTAAGTACTAAACTAAGCATTATTTTTATACGGTGTTGTAGCCAGTTATTTCATTTCAATTATATATTCCGTGGTAAATTCGCGATCAAATACTTCATCTTTGGTATTGACTATAAAGTGGGTTGCATAATTTTGTTCCTGTTTAATTATTTCTACGTCCATTTTAATAAATCTTTCTCTGATAGTAATTCCGTCATTTTCAAAAGAAGTGAATTTTTCAGTTGAATTAGAAAATAGGTTTGAAGAAATATCCAAGATTTTATCTCTAAATGGATATATTGGGTCAAAAAAATAAAATAGCAAGTTTCTCTTTCCGTAAGTATTTTGTTGCATAATAGCTATTGGATTTTTAATATTATTATAATCGACTGTCTTAACTATTCTAGAGCCAGATTTTTCAATAATTAATTTTTTTTCCCTAAATGTATATTCATTCCATTCGTCATTTAAAGGTTCGTCAAAACTATTAAATTCCCATTGACTTTTTTCTCCTCTTCTTTGTATAATTGGATTATTAATGTCTGAATTATCTACAGAAATACTATAACCAAAACCAGTTCCGCTTTTATGTTTTTTTAATAATCCATTATTATCATATTCAGTATTGAAAAAGTATTCATTTCCGTGGATTTCACTCGGAACTCTTGTTTGCTTAATTAGCTTACCAGAGTTATCATATTCAAAATTATAGATTATAACATCATTTATACTATTATTTATTGTTTTACTAATTATTTGATTTTTTGAGTTTAATTCAAAGACTTCTTTAAAATTATCACTGCCATTAATTGTTATTTTTGAAATACTAACTTCATTTATTATTTCATTTGGATTTATTACATCCTCATCAGAGTTACAACTTGTAAATACTGAAATTAAAATTATTAAAATTATTTTTTTCATATTCTGTTCGGTTTTTTAATTGGCTACAACAATTGTATATGCACATTGTTGATATATTGTATATGCGTATTGTTGATATATTGTATATATGCACTGTTGATATATACAATATATCTAATATCAAATTTAAAGAAAAAAGCACTACTATTTATACGTAGTTATACGTATTTTTTTTGTTTAAATGTTAAATTTTACTGGGTTTCAGAAAAAAATAATACTGCTTTTTTTTTAAGAAGTAAAGATACTCATGTAGCATAAAGTTTTACGTTTAATTAAGTCCAAAAAGTATTGTTAAAAGTCCTATTTTAGCAATCCCAGTATTTGTAGTTGTATGAAGTCTTATTCCTTTGAATATTTAACCGTTTAAATAGTAATTATTAATTTGCTTTTCTAGTTGTAAAACACGGCATTCATCTTTTTAATTTTTTATTTAAAATACACTAAAATAAAGAAGCATTTTGTTTTGGTTGCGTAAAGGGTAAAAGTAGCGGCATAAAAAAAACGCAACACCTTATTTATTAGGTAGTTGCGTTTTAAAATTGTGACCCTGACAAGATTCGAACCTGTAACCTTCTGATTCGTAGTCAGATGCGCTATCCAGTTGCGCCACAGGGCCATTTTTGTGGGTGCAAATATAATAGAGTTTTTTCAATATAGAAAGGCTATTCTATTTTTTTATGAATTAATTTCTTTTTTATAAATAGCTACAATAGGTTGTGCTTTTTCAACATCAGTTTTTAGGATAAGAAGTTCGATGGCACTTCTGACTTCGCCGAAGCCTCCAAGTCTTGCAGATTCAACTCTATCTTTAATAATGCAGTTTATATGATTGTCTTCTAATCTGTTTTGAAGTCCTTTTACAATGATAGAAGAACCTGAAAATATTGTGATGTGTGCTGTTTCCATTTTTTTTTTTTTTAGTTTAATGAGTTTTTAGTAATGAAAGCTCTCCAACCAATAATAGCTAATTGGCTTTTCGAGGCTTTAGAGAGCTCTAACTTTTTTTTTGTAAAAGAAGGTAAAAGAGCCTTGTTCACTTTTGCAATAATTTTAAAAGCTTGTTTTTTCATCAATATTAAAATCTATCTCAAATTTACTGAAAATAAATAACTCTGAATTAAAAGAATTGTATAATACCAAATAGTTTTTAAAAAATAGGAATAGCAGTTGCTTTTTGTTTTTTATTTTCTTCTTAAAGTGATAAAAATGTATCTTCGTGAAAAATAAGATGTATGAGTATTTTTTTTGTGATTATTGGATTCATATTATTAGTTATAGGAGGTGAGTTTTTAGTGAGAGCTTCTATTAGCTTGTCTTTTAAATTAAAAATTTCTAAAATGGTTATTGGTATGACCGTGGTTTCTTTTGCTACTTCTGTACCAGAATTATTAGTGAGTTTAAAAGCTGCATTAGACGGCTCTCCTGCAATTGCAATAAATAATATTATTGGTTCTAATATTGCCAATATTGGTCTTGTATTAGGTATTACTGCAATTATAGGTCCTATTGCGGTGCAGAAAGATTTTTACAAGTTTAATTGGCCTGTAATGATGTTTTTCTCTGTTGTGTTGTACTACTTTTTAATAAATGATGCTGTTTTAACCCAAATAGAAGGTATTTTACTTTTAGTAGGATTGGCTATTTTTCTATTTATATTGATAAGAAATGCAAGAAAAGAAAAGCTTGTTACAAATGATGTTGATGAGGCTTTAGCAGAAATCGGATATGGTAAAATATTTGTTTGGTTATTAATAGGGGGCGTTGCCTTGTTTTTTGGTGCTGGTTTTTTGGTAGATGGTGCAAAAGACATTGCAGAAAGCATGGGCGTTAGTGAAGGGGTTATCTCAATTACAATGATTGCTATTGGTACAAGTGTGCCAGAATTAGCAGCTTCTGTAATTGCGGCAATAAAAGGTGAAAAAGCTATTTCTTTGGGAAATTTAATTGGGTCTAATATTTTTAATATTTGCTCTGTGTTGGGGCTAACTGCTATTGTCAAAGAAATACAAATTCCTTTAAACGAACCTCAAATTTTGTCTAGAGATATTTTTTGGATGCTTGGTTTTTCTGCAATATTGATTCCTTTAGTTTTTATAAAAAAGAAGTTTCTTTTAAGTAGGTTTAAAGGAGCATTTTTATTTTTAGCGTATGCAATCTTTATTTATTTAGTTTTTAAAACTACCGCATAAAAAAAACGCTAACAATTAATTGCTAGCGTTTTCTTGTAGTAAATATGTGTAAATTATTTAACTGGCTTTACAGTTTTAATAATTCTTGATGCAATTTTATATGGATCTCCGTTTGAAGATGGACGACGGTCTTCTAACCATCCTTTGTATCCTTTTTCTACAGCGATAATTGGAATGCGAATAGAGGCTCCTCTATCTGAAACTCCCCAAGAGAAATCATGAATAGATGCAGTTTCGTGATCTCCAGTTAAACGCAAATCATTGTGCTCACCATATACTTCAATATGTTCTTTTACAAGCGGACGGAAAGCTTCACATATCTCAATATATTTATCTTTAGAACCACAAGTTCTTAAGATGGTGTTAGAGAAGTTTGCGTGCATTCCAGATCCATTCCAATCTGTATTTCCTAATGGTTTTGGGTGGTACTCAATGTACATTCCTTTCCCTTCAGTTAAACGATCTAATAAATATCTAGAAATCCAGATTTCATCTCCAGCTTTCTTTGCGCCTTTTGCAAATAATTGGTATTCCCATTGTCCAGATGCAACCTCTTGGTTAATTCCTTCGAAATTTAAACCAGCATCAATACATAAATCAGC
>JBLHGY010000045.1:0-11618 GCA_047616665.1 Polaribacter sp. | reverse complement strand
AATTTGTAGCGAGAACGGGATTTGAACCCGTGACCTCAGGGTTATGAATCCTGCGCTCTAACCAACTGAGCTACCTCGCCATTGTTTTTGCGAGTGCAAATATAATTACTTTTTATAGATTATCAACATGTGTTTTTAATTTTTTTTACATAGAATTAATAGCTATATTGCTCGCTTAACAAAATTAATAATGGAAAAAATACAATTTGAATTAGAAATCCCTATTCATGCATCTCCAAACATGCTGTATCAATATATTTCTTCACCTTCTAATTTACAAGAGTGGTTTGCAGACAAGGTAAACTCTAGAGGTAAAATATTTAGTTTTGTATGGGAAGGTACTGAAGAGTTAGCAGAATTGGTAACAAAAAAGGCAAACGAAAGAATTCGTTGGAAATGGTTAGAAAGTGAAGGTGACGATAGCTTTTTTGAAATTAGAATTGAAGTAGATGCCTTAACAAAAGATGTTTCTTTAATTGTTACAGACTTTGCAGATGATGAAGATGAAGTAGAGGAGTCTAAACAGCTTTGGGAGAACCAAATAGAAGAATTAAGACATACAATTGGTGCTTAAGGTATACTAAAAAGAATATTAAAAACCAGCAGAATTGCTGGTTTTTTTATGTTTAAAATCTAAGTAATTGTAGTAATTTTGTAATTCTTAAAAAGAAAGTAATGATTAATTTTAACGGCGAATTATTATTCAAAGAAAACATAAAATTAACTACAGATAATAGAGGTTTTAAATACGGAGACGGCATTTTTGAAACGATCAAAGTAGTACACAAAAAAGTAATTTTTTGGGAGGACCATTATTTTAGATTAATGGCATCTATGAGAATGTTACGTATGAAAATTCCGATGGAGTTTACATTAGAATTTTTAGAAAAAGAAATTTTAAAAACAGTGGCTGTTTTAGAAGACGGTGCTAGCTTTCGAGTTCGTTTAAATGTTTTTAGAAAAGACGGTGGTTTGTACACTCCAAAAACGAACGCTATTGATTATCTTATTGAAGCATCGGAAAGTAACTATAAGACCAAAGAAACCTACGAAATAGATGTTTTTAAAGATTTTTATAATTACTCTGGTCTGTTATCTACAATAAAAACAAATAATAGAATGCTAAACACATTGGCAAGTATTTATGCCAATGAAAACGATCTGGATAATTGTATTTTAGTTAATGAGCGCAAAGGTGTTGTAGAAGTTGCCAATGCAAATATCTTTATTGTTAAGAATAATATTGTTAAAACACCTGCTTTAACAGAAGGTTGTATTAAAGGAGTTGTTAGAGGTAAGGTGATAGATCTTTTGATTAAAAACAAGGACTTTACTATTGAAGAGACTGTTATATCTCCTTTTGAAATTCAGAAAGCAGACGAGGTTTTTATTACCAATGCAATTATGGGCATTCAAGCAGTAACTAAATATAAGAAGAAGTCTTTTAATACAGATTTAGCAGGTAAATTACATGCTAGCTTAAAGGTTTTACAGATTACAGGAATTTAGTTGAGGTTAAAATCTTTTGGTGCATTTGCCCAAAGCTTATAATTTCCACCTTTTTCTAGTAATTTATTTTTCCAAAGACTCTCTTCGTCATTAGAAAAGATATTGTCAAAATCATTTTCTGCAACAAACCAAGAATTCTCTTCTAGTTCTTCTGTTAGTTGGTCTTTGTCCCAACCAGAATATCCTAGAAAAAAGCGAATTTCAGATGCTGCTAATGTTCCTTCATTTAATAAGTTTTTGAGCTGTTCAAAATTCCCACCCCAAAAAACACCATTTGAAACCTCTACACTATCATCTAATAGTTGTGGTATTCTATGCACAAAGTATAAGTTATCTTGCTCTACAGGGCCACCTTGATAGATGTTAAAAGAACAATTTATATCTGGTAATAAATCGTTAATACTATACGCTAATGGTTTATTTAAAATAAAACCTACAGAGTTAGTTGCTGTATGCTCAGTTAACAAGACAATAGCTCTATTAAAAGAATTGTCATTTAGAATGGCGGGTTCTGCAACTAATAACCTGCCTTTTTTAGGGTGTAGTTTAGACATGTAATTTTTTATATTAAATGTAAGGAAAATTTTAAATAAAAAAAAACTCTCTGAGAAGAGAGTTTTTATATAATTTAAAACTGTAATTCTTAGTTTACAGCTTCGCTTAATCCAGCTCCAGCTTTAAACTTTGCTACATTTTTAGCAGCAATTTGAATTGTTTTTCCAGTTTGAGGATTTCTTCCACTTCTTGCAGCTCTATTAGATACAGAGAAAGTTCCGAAACCAACTAAAGCAACTTTTTCACCTTTCTTTAAAGAAGATGTTACGTTACCTGTAAAAGATTCTAATGCTGCTTTAGCAGCTACTTTAGAAATTCCTGCGTCAGCAGCGATTGCATCGATTAAATCTGATTTGTTCATAATAAATTGATTTTTTAATTATTAAATAATGTTGTTTTTTGCTTAATAGCTTAACAAATATAGACGGATTGTGGGCTTACGCAAATTTGAGTGCTAAAAAAGCCCCTTTTTGTTAATAAAAGTAGGTCAATTGTTAACAAACCTAGTGTTGTAAATCGAAAAACGCTACAAACCCCACTCATAAAGGCTTTACAACATTTTAGCTTCTGAGGAAAAAGAATACCCATTTAGTAAACTTTTAGCATCCATTTTTTTCTTACCAGAAAGTTTAATTTCTTCTATGATTATATATCCTTTACTAACAGCTACTTTTAATTCCTTTTTGGTAGCTATTATTCTTCCAAAGGTAAAATTATGATCTGCTATTTCTTTTTTAACAGCATAAATTTTGGTGGAAATTTCTTCGTCGTTATTTTTAATAAGTGTCCAAGCTGCAGGAAAAGGATTTAAACCTCTAATTTTATTATAAATACTCTCTAAAGAATCAGACCAGTCTATTCTTGTGTTATCGGGACTTAATTTAGGAGCAGATTTTTCTTCTAAATCTGGTTGTTTAGTTGTCTTTATATTCCCTTTACTAATATAATCTACTGTTTTAGAAACTAAGGTTGCACCTAAATGCATTAATTTGTCGTGCAGCGTGCCAACAGTTTCATCAGCTAGAATATTAATTTCCTCTTGTAGGATAATTTCACCGGTATCAATTTTATCATCAATAAAGAAACTAGTAGCGCCTGTTTTTGTTTCTCCATTAATGATAGCCCAATGTATGGGGGCAGCACCTCTATAAGAAGGTAACAAAGAAGCATGTAAATTAAAGGTGCCAAATTCTGGCATTTTCCAAACTGCTTTTGGCAACATTCTAAAAGCAACCACAATTTGTAAATTAGCATTTATAGCCTTTAACTCTTGCAAGAAGTCTTCACTCTTTAAATTAAGGGGTTGTAGAATGTTTAGGTTTTGAGAGTGTGCATATTTTTTTACTGCAGATTCATTTAGTTTTCTTCCTCTTCCTGCTGGTTTATCTGGCGCAGTAATAACACCAGCAATCGTATATTTATTTTCTACTAAATGTTTTAAAATGGTTACAGCAAAATCCGGTGTGCCCATAAAAATGATGCGCAAATCTCTCATACTTATATTTTTAGTTGAAATTTATTTTGATTATTGATTGCTATCTTGTCTTCAGATAACAAAACATGCAAATGTATTAAAATGTCTTTTTCAATAATATTTAAAAGACTACTAATTTCTTTGGAAGACAATTGCTTTTTTTCTTTTAAAAGAGCAATTATTTTTGATGCTAGGTGTTTTGTCTCTATTTTCTTATTTCCAATACAAACGTCGCAAATACCACAGGTGCTTTCTTT
Organism: Polaribacter sp.; assembly: GCA_047616665.1. GTDB lineage: Bacteria > Bacteroidota > Bacteroidia > Flavobacteriales > Flavobacteriaceae > Polaribacter. The sequence continues at coordinate 7,823 of JBLHGY010000045.1, read as the reverse complement.
TTCTTCATCAAAATAAGAAAGTAACTGCGTACTTCTACAAACTTTATTATTAGTAACAAACTGTATAAAATGTATAGCTTTTTCTTTCTTTAAATATAAGAACTGTTTTATTTCTTTAGAAAAGCGATTGATTGTTTTATCATCTTCCCTTGGCAGCAAGAACGTTAAAGAAATAGTTCCGTTTACTGGAGTATAGGTTACCAAGTGTTGTTCTTCTAATATTTTCAAGTTCTTTATTACTTGAGTAGAAGTAATACCTGCTTTCTTAGCAAGGAAAAACTCATCTATTTTTATTTCATCTTCAAAAAGCCCACCGTATGTTCTTAAAAGTATATTTATAAAATTCTTAAAAGCGTTGTTGTTTTTAGAGAAATTTAAAACCGTGTAGTGCGTTCCAATAACTTTTAAGGTAGCTCTTTTATTGAAACTAGTATTCATCTCAATAATTCCGTAGTTAACCAACAGCTTTAGAATTATATCTGTTTTTAAAACTTGAAAATTATATTTTTTACAGAATTCAAGGAAATTAAACGAGAAGGTTTCTTCTAAAAGTTCTCCGTTTGCAATTCTAAAAAACTGATATAATTTTTGATGAACTGCTTTAACCTCTAAAATACTAGGAATAGAGTTCTCTGTTTGTTGCTGCTGTAAATAAATATCATTCTCATTATATAATAACACACCAAAAGATTTTTCTTCATTTCTGCCAGCTCTTCCTGTTTCTTGAACGTAGTTTTCTGTACTAGAAGGTAAATTATAATGAATTACTAAACCTACATTTGGTTTGTCTATTCCCATTCCAAACGCATTTGTAGCAATAATAATGGGTTTTTTTTCAGTCATCCAATCGTTAAAAGCAGTTTGTTTCTCTAAGGCAGACAAACCTGCATGGTAAAACGTGCTTTTAAAATTATTTGCATTTAAGAAGTTGGCAAGTTCTTCTGTTTTTTTTCTTGAGTTTACATAAATAATTGCAGGAACTTTTGTTTTTGTGAAAATTTGTAGCAACCTGCCTAGTTTGTCTTCAATTTTAAAAACTTGGTATGCTAAATTTTCTCTAAAAAAAGATTTTTTAAATATCTGGTGATTAGAAAGCTTTAAGTTATTTGAAATGTCTGCAAGCACCTTTTTGTTAGCAGTGGCGGTTAAAGCAATAAAAGGAACAACCGGTAGTATTTCTTTTAAAATTTTAATATTCCTGTAAGAAGGCCTAAAGTCGTGGCCCCATTCAGAGATGCAATGTGCTTCATCTATAGCAATTAAGTTTACATCTAATTCTTTTATTTTTTGCTGAATTAAAGGAGACTGTAACCTTTCTGGAGAAATGTATAAGAATTTTACTTTTCCAAATTTAATTTGATCAAATAGTGTTACAATTTCATTCTGGTTGCTGCCAGAGGGAATTGTAACCGCCTTAATGTTTCTCTTTTTAAGATTTGCTACTTGGTCTTGCATGAGTGCAATTAAAGGCGAAATAACAATACAAACACCTTTTTTTGCCAGAGCAGGTATTTGAAAGCAAATAGATTTTCCGCCTCCAGTTGGTAACAACGCAATGGCGTCTCTGTTTTCTAAGACACAGGTTATAATTTCTTTTTGAGGCGCTCTAAAAGAAGTAAAGCCCCAATATTCTGCTACTATTTTTTCTGGTGAAATCATCATTCGCAAGAAAGCGAATTAACAATAAAATTCGTGCGTTCTGCAACAGAACCAAAAGGGACATTAATTAACTCATACCCTAATTCTGAATACGCTGTTATGAGAAAAGCATCAATCTTTACAGATTCCTCAAAAGATTCATAGCGTTCATTATCTGTGATATGAATTTCTTTCCAAGGAGAAAAATGAAAAATTTTGGTGTATTTATAGGTATTGCTTTTTTCAATAAAATAATCAGGATATATCGTATTAAAATAATTCATGTAGGCATGCACGTCTGGTATTCCCCTATCAAAAAAAACAATTTCTTCTTTTAAGTTTTGGGCTTTTCTGTACTGTTCTTCTCTTCCCTCTAAAAGCATTTTACTGAAGAGTAATGGCGCTGTTAAAAAAAGTTGCTCAATACCTTCTTTTTTAGCTTTTAGAATAACTTTTCTAGAAACTTCGGGCATACAGTAGAAATCTCTTTTAATAAGCTCATTTATAATAGTTGTTTTCCCAGTTCCAGGACCACCAATAAGAACAATTTTTTGTTGCATCTTACAAAAATAAATCATTCCGTCTATAAAACTAATTTTTAATGTAGTTTTGTGACCTAATATTTGTAAACAATTTTGCGGATTTTAACCCTTATATATGAGTGATAAAGATGATTTTTACAGTAAATTAAAGATTCAACTAGATGATACTACAGATTTCCCCGCAGATTATTTGTATAAATTTATAGTACCAGCTTCAGAGAATCAAGTGAAAGAGGTAGAAAGTATTTTTAATAACACAGGTGCAGTAATTAATACAAAAAACTCTAAAACGGGCAAATATGTTAGTGTTTCTATCATTTTGAAATTGAATTCTTCAGATGAAATTATTGCATATTACAGAAAAGTAGAAAAAATAAAAGGAATTATATCCCTATAATAAATCAGATCATGAAAAATAATATTTTATCAATTTGCACCTTATTAGTAGCTATGAATGTTTTTTCACAAAACGAGAAAACTTTAGTTACTATCAACAAAGAAAAAACAACAATAGCAGATTTTAAACGCATCTACGAAAAGAATTTAGACGCTATAGACAGTGAAGAAGCTAAAGATGTTACAAATAATTTAACACTTTATATTAATTATAAATTGAAGGTAGAAGAGGCATATCTTTTAAGGTTTGACACGCTACCTTCTTACAAAAAAGAAATTACTTCTTATAAAGATCAGCTTGCTGCGCCTTATTTGCAGGACACTACTTTTATAGCTGAATTAGTAAAGGAAGTATATCTTAGAACAAAAAATGAGGTAAAAGCAAAACATATATTAATTAGAACTTTAAAAGATGCTACACCTAAAGATACACTCATCTCTTTTAATAAAATTACAACCATTAGAAATAGAATTATTAATGGAGAAGATTTTGAAAAAGTAGCAGTAGAAACTTCAGAAGATATTTCTGCTCAAGGCAATGCAAAAAAAGGTGTAGAAGGTAACAAAGGTAACCTCGGTTATTTTAGCGCTTTTAATATGGTTACGCCTTTTGAAGATGCAGCTTACAAAACCGAAGTTGGTGCCGTTTCTATGCCATTTAGAAGTAAGTTTGGTTACCATATACTTAAAGTTGATGATTTTAGAGCAGCTAAAGGAGAAATAGAAGCAGCACATATCTTAATTTCAAACAGCACTGAATCTAATAAAGCTAAAATTAATGAAGTATACAAAAGGCTTCAGAATAAAGAGACCTTTGCTAAATTAGCGAATGCGTATTCAGACGACAGCGGTTCTAAAACTAAAGGGGGTACACTCGGTAAATTTGGTACAGGTAGAATGGTGAAACCATTTGAAATTGCTGCTTTTTCTTTAGAAAATGAAGGTGATTTTTCTAAACCGTTTAAAACTCGTTTTGGTTGGCATATTGTAAAGCTTCTTAAAAAACATCCCATAAGATCTTTTATAGAAATGAAACAAGAACTTACTGTAAAAATTAAGAGGAGTTCTAGAATGCAAATGTCTGAAACCGCCGTTATAAATAAATTAAAAAAACAATATTCAATTGTAGAAAATGAAGATTCTAAAGATATTTTAAACAGAAAAGATATTAGAACCATATCAAAAGATTCTCTTCAAAATAATATTATATCTATTAATGATAGCAATATTAAACAGGAAACCTTTGTTGAGTATGTAAAAAATAGAAGAAATAAACCTATTTATGTGTTGTTTGAAATGTTTAAAAACCAAGAGATTTTAGCATATTATAAAAAGAATTTAGTAAACACAGAACCAGAGTATGCAAATATTTTAAAAGAATATGAAGATGGTTTGTTGTTGTTTGAATTGATGGAGCAAAAAATATGGAATAAATCCTCTAAAGATACTTTAGGCTTGAAAACCTATTTCTCAAATAATAAAGCAAAATACGGTACAAAAGAATTAAAAAATATAAAAGGGGAGGTAATGAATGATTATCAAATCTTTTTAGAAAAAGATTGGATTGCAGATTTAAGAAAAAAGAGCTCCATTAAAGTGAGTAAGAGACAATTAAAAAAACTAATTAAATTTTACGCTAGGGAGTAATGAGATTTTTAAGCATACTTTTTTGCATTTTTACATTTGCTTCTTGTGACTATATTAAGTTGCAGGAGAAGCATGCGCCCACATCAGAAATTATAGCAATTGTTAATACAGATAAATTATTTAAAGAGGATTTAAAAGATTTCTTACCTAGAAATATTTCAAGAGAAGATAGTTTAATATTGGTTAAAAGTTTTATTCAAGATTGGGCCGTAAAAAAACTATTGCTAGATGCAGCAGCAAATAATAATACGCAAGAATCTTTAAAAAATATTAAGAACCTTGTTCAAGATTACAAAGAGAGTCTCCTTATAAATAATTTCAAAGAAGCCTTAATAAAACAGCAATTAGATACTATTATTTCTGATGATGAAGTAGAGGCCTATTATTTAATAAACAACGAGAATTTTAAATTAAATGAGGTTTTAGTAAAATCTAGATATTTGTATTTTGATGCTTCAATAATTAACAAAAAGGAAATCGTAAAGTTTTTTAAATCTGAAGAAATTGAGGATGCAGAAGAATTGGAAAGACAGCAATTAAGTTTTAAAATGTATCAATTGAATGATTCTATTTGGACAGAATTGGATAAGATTTTGTTAAAACTTCCTTTTTCTAAGGATAATCTGTTAAAAAAATCAAAATTCATTCAAAAACAAGATTCATTAGGTTTATATTTGGTGGCTATAAAAGATGTTTTACGAAGAAATGATATAGCACCATTAAGCTATATTAAACCAACAATAAAGGAAATGATTTTACACAAGCGTAAAATAGAATTAATAAGAGATATCGAAAAAATAATAGTAAAAGATGCCACAAAAAACAATAATTTTAAAATTTACTAAACTACTTTCTATTGCTATGTGCTTCATAGCAACAACATGTCAACTGAATGCTCAAAAGATTAAAATTGATGGGGTAGCAGTCGTTATTGGTAAAAACATCGTTTTAGATTCAGATATTGCCAAGTTTAAGCAGGAAGTAGAACTTAGAAGTGAAGGAAAAATCACCATTACAGATTGTGAAATGCTAGAGGAGTTAATGCAACAGAAACTACTTTCTCATCATGCAATTATAGACAGTGTAACGGTTTTAGATGCAGAGGTTAATAGTAAGGTTGATCAAAGTATTCAGTTTTTCACGCAAGAATATGGTTCTTTAGACAAAGTTATTGCTGCTTATGGTTTTAATGATTTAGATGATTTAAAAGGCGAATTATACAATGTTCAAAAAGATAATATTTTAGTATCAAAAGAACAATTAAAAATTACTGAAAAGGTAGATGTTACTCCAGAAGAAGTTCGTTTATACTATAATGGTTTAAAAGATAAAGGAGAGTTGCCAGAGTTTACTGCAGAAATAGAGCTTGCTCAAATTGTAATGAATTCTGCCCCTACTTTAGAGGAAAATAATAGAGTGGTTAAAGAGTTAAATGAAATTAGACGAGCCGTTTTAGATGGTTCAAGTTTTAGAATGAAAGCTATTATTAATTCTAAAGATCCAAGTGTTACTCAAAATGGAGGTAGAATGGAAGTAACTAAAGAGTCTGGTTTTATTAAAGAATTTAAAGAAGTTTCTTTCTCTTTAGAGAAAGATGAAATCTCTAAACCTTTTAAAACACTTTTTGGGTATCATATTATTCAATTACATGAGGTTAATGGAAATACTAGAATAGTTTCTCACATCTTATTGCAGCCAGAAATACCGGAAGCTAGGTTAAAAGAAACGCAATTAAAGGTAGAAGAAATTAAGAGGGATATTGAGGAAGGTAAAATTACTTTTGAAGAGGCTGTAAAGAAATATTCAGAGGATAAGGATTCTAAAAATAATGGCGGAGTTATTATTAATAACTACACAGGAGAAACTAAATTTGATTTAACAAGAATGGACCCTGCAATGTACGCCAGGGTAAATGATTTAAATGAAGGAGGTTTTACAGATGTTTTTTATGACCAAACTAGAAGTGGAGAAAAAATGTATAAGTTCATTTTAATGAAAGAAAGAACAGATACCCACATAGCAGATTTGGTGGAGGATTATGTAAAAGTTCAAGATCTTGCTTTGAGAAAGAAAAAAGAAGAAATTATAGAAAAGTGGTCTAAAGATAAAATTAAAGATACTTACATTAAGCTAGGAGAAGATTACAAAAAGTGTTCTTTTCAAAAAAACTGGAAAAAAGTAACAAGCAGGTAATGTCAGACGTTAAAGCGGTAATTAATTTAGTTGCCAAATTCGATTTATTAAAAGTAGAAATAGAAAAAGTAATTGTTGGTCAGAAACAAGCCGTAAACTTTACTTTACTATCTGTTATCTGTGGAGGTCATTCCTTATTAATAGGGGTGCCGGGTCTGGCAAAAACATTATTAGTAAATACCGTTTCGGAGGCATTAGGTTTAAACTTTAAAAGAATTCAGTTTACACCAGATTTAATGCCGTCAGATATCTTGGGTAGTGAGATTTTAGACGAAAATAGGAAGTTTAAATTTATAAAAGGTCCTATTTTTTCCAACATTATTTTAGCGGATGAAATAAATAGAACTCCACCAAAAACCCAAGCAGCCTTGCTAGAGGCAATGCAGGAGCGTTCTGTAACTATCTCAGGAAATCATTATAAATTAGAGCTACCATTTTTTGTGTTAGCAACCCAAAATCCAATTGAGCAAGAAGGAACTTATCCTTTGCCAGAAGCACAATTAGATCGTTTTATGTTTTCCATTAATTTAGAATACCCAACTTTTGAAGAAGAAGTGCAAGTCGTAAAAAGTACAACTTCTAACATAAAACAAACTGTAAACCCTGTGTTTTCAGGTGAAGAGATTGTAGAAATTCAGAAATTAATTAGAAAAATACCCGTTGCAGATAATGTTATAGAATATGCGGTAGGTGTTGTTGGTAAAACAAGACCTAGTTCTAATAAAGCAACACAAATAGTAAAAGATTATCTAGACTGGGGCGCAGGACCAAGAGCCTCTCAGAATCTAATTTTAGGAGCTAAAGCGCATGCTGCAGTAAATGGTAAGTATTCACCAGATATAGAAGATGTAAAAGCAGTAGCAATTCCTATTTTATCACATAGGATTGTGAAAAATTATAAAGCAGAAGCAGAAGGAGTTTCTATTACCGATATTATCAATTCTTTGTTGTAAAGGGCACCTATTCTTCCTCAGAAGTATTTTCAAAGAAGCTAAAAACATTTCCTCCATAACGTTTGTCATAGATATGTTTTTCATGAGTTGTTAAATCGGTGTGTTTAGAGTGCTCTACTATTAAAACACCATCTTCATTTAAAATTTCTCTATCGAAAACTAAATTCACAATCTTTAAAAATTGTTCCTCCTCAAAGTCATAAGGCGGATCTGCAAAAATAACATCTGCTTTTAATGGTGTTTTTTCAAGAAATTTATAAACATCACTTTTAAAGGTACTTATATCTAAATCTAGTTCTTTTGCAGTGGTATTTATGTATCTTATACAACCAGCATGCGCATCTACCGAACAGATTATTTTTGTACCTCTAGAGGCAAATTCATAACTAATATTTCCTGTACCAGAAAACAAATCAATTACAGAAATAGCATCAAAATAATACGTGTTGTTTAA
>JBLHGY010000044.1:0-11656 GCA_047616665.1 Polaribacter sp. | reverse complement strand
TAGAATTATCTTCTGCACTAATTCTAATTTTATCACCCGTTTTTAAAATTCCAATAGTTCCTCCAGATTGTGCTTCTGGTGTAATATGACCAACTACAAAACCGTGTGTTCCTCCAGAAAAGCGACCATCTGTAATTAAAGCAACAGATTTCCCTAAACCTGCTCCCATAATTAAAGAGGTTGGTTTTAACATTTCTGGCATCCCTGGTCCACCTTTTGGACCTACATATCTAATAACGACGACATCTCCTTTCTCTACTTCTCCTGCAACAATACCTGTATTTGCAGCCTGCTCACCGTCATAAACAACAGCTTTTCCTTCAAAAAGTAACCCTTCATTTCCTGAAATTTTCGCAACCGCTCCTTCAGTCGCAAGGTTTCCATATATTATCTGAATATTTCCTGATGATTTTAATGCTTTGTCTTTTGGATAGATTACATCTTGTTCGTCAAATTCCATTGGGGCAACACTTGCTAAATTGGCTGCTAATGTTTTTCCAGTAACGGTCATGCAATCTCCGTGCAAGTATCCGTTATCTAATAAATATTTCATGATTGCAGGGGTACCTCCAATGCTATGAACATCTTCCATTAAATATTTTCCAGAGGGTTTTAAATCTGCAATTAATGGCGTTCTATCACTTACTCTTTGAAAATCTTCTAGTGTAAATTCTATATCTGCGGCATGTGCAATAGCTAAAAAGTGTAAGACTGCATTTGTAGAACCACCCAAAGCATTTACAATAGCAATGGCATTTTCTAAAGATTTTTTAGAAATAATATCTAAAGGTTTTAAATCTAATTCTAATAGGTTTTTTATCGCCAAAGCAGTTCTTTCTGATTCAGATAACTTATTCGGATTCTCTGCTGGAATTGAAGAATTATAAGGCAATGCAAAACCCATGCATTCTATAGCAGAGGCCATCGTATTTGCCGTATACATTCCGCCACAAGCTCCCGCTCCCGGAATCGCTCTTTTTATAATTTCTCTATATTCGTCTTCTTCAATTTCACCTGCCATTTTTTGCCCTAAAGCTTCAAAAGCAGAAACAATATTTAATTTTTTTCCTTTGTAATTTCCAGATGCAATTGTACCACCGTACATCATTATTGATGGACGATTTAAACGCAGCATTGCAATAACAGCTCCTGGCATATTTTTATCACAACCAACAACAGAAATCAATGCATCATAACTCTGCGCATTCATAACTGTTTCAATAGAATCTGCAATAATATCTCTAGAAGCTAAAGAGTAATTCATACCAGAAGTTCCCATTGAAATTCCGTCTGAAACTCCAATTGTATTAAACCCTAAACCAACTAAACCAGCAATTTTACTTTCCACTTTTACCTCTGCTGCCAAATTGTTTAAATGCATGTTACAAGGGTTGCCATCATACCCTGTGCTTGCAATACCAACTTGAGCTCTGCTCATATCTTCATCTGTTAAACCTACGGCATACAACATTGCTTGTGATGCAGGCTGAGATTCATCTTGTGTTAATCTTTTGCTATGTTTATTTAATTCCATTTATTGTATTCTTCAATTTATTGACTAAATTACTCTGTTTCTGTTTTTTATTGAATAATATTCAATACTAATGTTTAAATTCAGGTGTTAAAAAAACATTGTAATAAACTAAAAATTAGTTAGTTAGTTATTTTTAATTATGATATTCAACACCTTAAAAAACTCCATAAAAAACCTTCCGTTTTACTGGAAGGTTTGTTTATAAAAATTTAAATAGCACTTCCTTATCGCATCTTAATAATGGCGTTAATAGCAGAAATAATATTTACTACTTGTTTTTTCATTAGTCAAATTCTGTAAATTCTTATTGAAACATGCAACTAAAATAGTAGTTTATAAAAACTACAATCATTTAATTAACTTCTATTTTATTTTACTATTTTTTTATTACAAGTAAAACCAAATAAAAGAAAGAAAATAGTCTTTACTTCGTTGTGAAGCTTATTTCTTAGAATTTTAAAAGCCCTTGTCATGTGGCCTTCAATTGTTTTTGTAGAAATATTTAAATGTTCAGAGATTTCTAAATGAGTTAGGCCTTCTTTTTTATTCAACAAAAAAATTTCTCTACATTTTGGTGGTAATTCATTAATTTGTTTGTCTACCAATTGAAGTAATTCGTCTAAATTTTCGCGGGTATTTTCAACCACCAAATCAACAGATTCTAAATATTTTTTTTCTAGAAAAAATACTGGTTTATTCTTTCGATATTGATTGATAAACTCATTATAAACCGACTTATATAAATAACTTTTTATAGAAAATGACGTATTTATTTGCTTCTTATTAGACCAAACTTTTACAAATACATCTTGGACAATATCCTCAGCAGCTGCATGGTCATGAGATAATGTATACGCATAGCCACATAACTTTTGATAAAAAGAGTTCATTAAAAAATCATAGGCTTTAGAATTACCCAACTTCATTTGTTCTGCTAAAAATAAATCATCATTGAAATTCAAAATAGTCTAATTTTTAATGGCAAATCTATAGAAATAAAACTAAATATGAGAAAAACGTATTAAATTAGTAATAAAAAAATAATTTGATAAAAATAGAGGGGTACTATTAAATAATGCGTAATAAAGATATAGAGCAAATATAAGAAGCGTAATTTAAATAGAAATGAAGCATCTAGAGATAGAAAAAATAATTATCAAGTACATCCATCAAGAAGCAAATTATAGTGAATTAAAAAAACTTGATTTGTGGCTTAAGGATGATGCCAATAGTGCAATTTTCGATCATTTTGTAGAAACAGAATATTTAGTTGCTATTAATTTAGGAGACTATAACTTACAGAAAGCAAAAAGAATTATAAGAAAGAAATACGAATTACAAAGAAGAAAAAGAAAAATTGCTTTTTTAAGAAGAATATCTATAGCGGCTTCTATTGTTCTTATCTTAAGCTTCTCTCTTTCTCTGCTTACAGACAATAATAGCACATTAAAAAACAGCACTGCTAAAAGACCTGTTGAAATAAAATCTGACAAGGCCATTCTTACTTTAAATAACGGAGAAAAAATAAATTTAGATTCTAACAAAAAATATAGCGCAAACAACGTGAAAGGAAATGGTAAAGAACTACTGTATTTACCAAAGAATGAAACAGAACAAACGGATAAGCAATTAATTTATAATTATTTAACGATTCCGAAAGGAGGTGAATTTTTTGTATTACTTTCCGATGGAACTAAAGTTTGGCTGAATTCAGATTCAAAACTAAAATATCCAGTCACTTTTAATGAAGGGGAAGCTAGAAAAGTGGAACTAATTTATGGAGAAGCTTATTTTGAAGTCTCTCCAAGTTCTAAACACAGCGGAGATTCCTTTAAAGTTTTTTCAAAAAAACAAGAAGTGCACGTTTTAGGAACTCATTTTAATGTAAAAGCATACAAAGAAGAGCGTTTAATTTCAACAACCTTAATAGAGGGAAAAGTGAAAGTTAATAATGGCTTAAATACTGTTTTATTAGCACCAAACCAAAAAGCAATCGTTTCTAATGAAACAACCTTTATAGAGGTTTTAAATGTAGATGTTTCTCATGAAGTTGCATGGATTAAAGGGCTGTTCTCTTTTAATGAGGCCCCTCTTGAGGAAATCATGAAAACGTTATCTAGACGCTATAATGTTGAAGTAATTTTTGAATCAGAAGCAATAAAAAAATATAAGTTTACAGGAATCTTAGAAACTAAAACAGCACTTAAAGAAATTTTGAAATTCTTTGAATCCATTAGTGATGGAGATTTAAAATTCACTATAACAGATAATATAGTAATGATAAAATAAAAAAAGGAAATGGCCTCACCTTGGACAGTATCAGCCATATTCCAATAGACTTTAATTAAAACAATGTTTAACTAAATCAAATGCAAATTTATGAATTTTAAATTTACTAAAAACAGCGTTCGCTTCCAAAGTGAATTCTTAAGAACAATTATGAAAAGTTTTGTATTCCTCTTTTGTACATTATCCTTTGCTTTAGGACCTAATAAAGGGTTCTCACAGGATGCAAAAATAACAATTGAAAAAGACAAAGAAATAAGTATTGGTGAAGTATTCAAACTTATTAATGAGCAAACAGAGTATACCTTTGTGTATCGAAATGATGTCTTAAAAAACGCTCCAAAATTGCAACTAAAAAAAGGAATTATTAAAGCGAGTGCTTTATTAAAGCAATGCTTGTATCCTGCTAATTTAACGTATGAATTTACTAAAAATAAGACAATCCTTGTGAAAAAGAGCAAAATTATTCCTACCCAAAAGGAATCTAAAAAAGCGCAAGTATTAATAAAAATTACGGGTATTATAACTGATGAGGCTGGTGGACCTCTGCCTGGTGCAAGTGTCTTAGAAAAAGGAACCTCTAACGGAGTTAGTACAGATTTTGATGGTAATTACACCATTTCTGTTACTGACGAAAATGCAGTATTAGTGGTAGCCTTTATTGGGTATGCTTCTAAAGAAGTAGCCGTTTTAGAGAATACTCAAATTAATATTATACTACAAGAAGATGCTGCAAATTTAGATGAAATTGTAATTATTGGATATGGATCTGTAGCTAAAAAAGACTTAACAGGTTCTGTTGGTGTTGTAAACAATATTGGTGAAAGACCTGTTACGAGCACTGCAGCAGGTTTACAAGGTAGTGTTTCTGGTGTTACGATTTCTAGTGCAGGTGGAGACCCTACTGCCCAGCCTAATGTACAAATTAGAGGGTTGGGAACTGTTAATAACGAATCTCCTTTATATGTGGTAGATGGTGTTCCTTATTTTGGAGGACCTATTAATCCTTTTGACATTGCTTCTATAAGTATTTTAAAAGATGCTTCTTCTCAGGCTATTTACGGGGTAAGAGCCGCTGGTGGGGTTATTTTAATAACGACAAAAAAAGGAAAAAACGGAAAATTATCTTTCGATTTTAACACCTTTACTTCTATGATAACCGCAGATCAACCCAAAGCATTAAGCGCAGCGGATAGAGTAAAATATTTAACGCAAGCTGGTTTTGATACAACATCTAACCCAGTAGAATACAGCACTGTTGATAGAACAAATTGGGTAGATGAAATTTTTAGAACAGGCGTTGTTAAAAATTATGATCTTGGTGTAAGAGGCGGAAATGACAACTATACGTTTGCTTCTTCTATTGGTTACAACGAAACACAAGGAACTTTGATTAATACAAATGCCGACCGATTAACTTTTAGATTAAGCTCTTCTTTTAAAGTAAATGATAAACTAAAAATAGGAGAAAATATTTATTATACTAGAACTACTGGTAATTCTGTATTTACAGGAACAACAGATGAAAATGGTGGGCAAAGCTATAATGGAATTATTGCACAAGCAATTAAAACAAATCCTAGTATAGCGGTTTATGATGCAGACGGAAATTATAACGATTTACTATCCGTAAGTACCATTAATCCTGTTTCTACTTTAAACAGATTAGACATTGAAGATGTGAATCAAGATTTTTTTGCAAACATCTATTTTGATTATAAAATTTTAGACAATTTAAAATTAAAATCAAGTTATGGAATCAATTCGAAAACAAGAAATTTTCAACAATTCAATCCAAAAAGTCCAGAAGTTTCTAAAACGAGAACAGAGCAGAATAGCTTAGATTTTTTAACAAGTGAGCAACAAGATTGGTCTTTAGAAACAACGCTTAGTTATAATGAAACGTTTAAAGATGTACATAATTTAACATTATTAGCGGGTAATACATTACAACGTTTTCAAAGCACTAATTTTAGTATTACCGGTAGAGATTTTTCTTCAGAACTACCTAATCTTAGACGATTAGTAAATGCTACTTCGTGGACAAAACCATTGACCGGTTATCAAGCTACTTCTTTATTGTCTTATTTTGGTAGAGCTATTTATGCGTACGATCAAAAATACATTCTTACAGCAAGTTTAAGAGCAGATGGTAGTTCAAAATTACCATATGATGAATCTCCTAATACTTGGGGAACTTTTCCTTCGGTTGCTGTTGCTTGGAGAATGTCTGATGAGAATTTTTTAAGAGAAAATAAAACCATTAGCAACTTAAAACTAAGAGCTAGTTGGGGTATTGTAGGAAATCTTAATTCTTTAGACGATTTTGCAACAGATGTTAGATTGGAAACCGAACGTGCAATTCTAGGTTCAGATGACGCTAATTATCTTTCAGGGCTTGCTTTAAATAGTCGATCAAATAAACTTACAAGATGGGAGCTCACAGAGTCAATTAATTTTGGGTTAGACGTTAGCTTATTTGACAGTGCTTTATCTCTTAATGCAGATTATTTTATTAAAACTACAGATGATATGTTGCTTAGATTGCAAGGAAGCACGATAGAAGGCATTGGTGAATTTCCATTTGTAAATGGAGGTTCCGTTGAAAACAAAGGATTTGAGCTAAGCTTAAATTATCAAAAAACCGAAGGAGATTTTACCTACAAACTTTCTGGTAATCTATCTAAAATTGATAATAAGTTAAAGTCAGTTTCAAATGATTCTTCAATACCACATATCGATGGTTATAATGTTGCCAGTCATACACCGCTTTTAACTGAAATTGGGGAATCTTTGTTTTCTTTTTATGTACTAGAAACAGATGGTATTTTTCAAACGGACGCAGAAGCAACTGCCTATACCGTTCAGCCAAATGCGGTTGCAGGTGATTTAAAATTTATTGACCATAATAACGATGGTAGAATCAATGATGAAGATAGAGTTACTGTAGGTAGTGCTTTCCCAGATATTACCTATGCTTTTAATGCAGACTTGAACTATAAGAATTTTGATATGAGAATTTTCTTACAAGGAGTAAGCGGTTCAAGTGCATACAATGGGTTTAAATTAACCACAGTATATCCTAATCAAACCTCTGTAGGACCCGAAGCAAATTTATCTGCGGATGCTATTGACACTTGGAGTCCAACCAACACGGGGTCTTCTAATTTTAGATTAGGAGGCGCTGGAGATAACTTAAGACCTTCAGATTTTTGGATTGAAGACACCAGTTATTTAAGATTAAAAAACGTTACTGTTGGATATACTTTTCCTGAATTAAAAGGAATCAGTAGACTAAGAATCTATGCTGCAGGAGAAAATTTATTTACCATTACAGACTATTCTGGATTGGATCCTGAGGTAGCAAATAGAGGTTTAGATGGCGGACAATATCCTGTTGCAACTACATTTTCTATTGGACTGAATGTAGGTTTTTAATAAATAATTTTTAAATAATAATATAAATTTAAAGAACAATGAAAAAATATATCACATTACTAATAGTAGTACTATTTGGACTAATAAGCTGTGACGACGACTTTTTAGTAGAAGAACCGAAAGGAGAGCCTACCAATGCTAATTTCTGGAAAACGGAGGCAGATGTTATTTCTGCGACAACCGCCTTGTACATTTTTAATGATTTTCAAGGAATATACGGTAGAGGAATGAACCTTTATTCTTTAGTGCCAAGTGATGATTTTGTAGTTGGAAAACCAAAATCACAAATTGAAGAAATAAAAGACTTTATAACATCGGGTAATGGTTCTTATACAAGAGATATTTGGCCAATGCATTTTATAGTTGTTAAAAGAGCCAATGACATTATACGTAATGTTCCAGATTTAGAGATTAATGCAGATGTAAAAAACTTTGCTTTAGGAGAAGCTTATTTTATGAGAGGGCTAGCTTATTTTCAATTATCTATATTATACGGGGATAACAATTCTGGAGGAATTCCAATTGTAGATGAAACAATTACAGAAGATTTCTTTATTGAAAGACCCACTTCAGTGAGTACAAGTTACGAGTTTGCAGCTGAAAGCTTTTCAAAAGCAGCAGCATTATTACCTTATTTTGATGCAGCTAATAATGATAGGCTTGGTAGGCCTCATAAAAATGCAGCTCTTGGTTATTTAGCAAGAGTGCACTTACACAATGCAGAATTTAATCCTGCTTCTTGGGATAGCGTAATTACAGCCTGTGATGAAGTTATAAATTCGAATAAAAATGCTTTAGAGTCTAATTTTGAAGATGCCTTTAAAATTGCTAGTAACTGGGGATCTGAATATCTTTGGTCTGTGCCAAGTAATACGATTGGTGGTAGTATGTTTGCTGGAGCATCTTTAGAAAACAGAGGTTGGGGTAAGTATAATGGTTGGGGATATTTTGCGCCAACCCTAGAATTATATGAATCTTATGAGGCTGGAGACGCAAGAAGAGATGCTACTTTATTAGCATTTGGAGATGAATTCGAATTTTTTGGTAGTACTCGGAAATATGCCTCTGCAAATAGTTTAACAGGATTTCAATTAAAAAAATATTTAGAGCCTTTTGGATATGCAAATGCTGTTGAATTAAATCCTAACGGAGATCATCCTTCAACAAATTTAAACTTACCATTACTGCGCTATTCTCATATTTTATTGATGAAAGCAGAAGCTTTAATTGCAAAAAACGGGGCAGGATCTGGAGATACAGAAATAAACTTGGTAAGAGCACGTGCAAACTTAGCTGCAAAAACAGGCGCAACTTTAGAAGATTTAAAAGCTGAAAGAAGAGCTGAATTTGCAGGGGAACTACTTGGTCGCTATGAAGATTTATGTCGTTGGGGTGATGTTGCTAAAATTAAAGGAGCTTTACACGGAAAAAGACACTTAGGCGTTGTGTTTGATACTGCTGAAGGTATTAATAAAGGGTTTCCTGTTCTTGGTACAGATTTCACAGAAGTCTTTCCAACAACGGAAGTATGGCAGCAAAGAGATAACTTTATCTTAGAAACACATCGTGTTTGGCCAATTCCTTCCAATGCAATAGACACTAGTAGAGAGACTTTATCGCAAAATTTAGGTTGGTAACAATTTTTATATTATTTATTTGAGTTGATTTTAAATGGCAAGTATGTTTTTATTGCATGCTTGTCGTTTTTTTTAGCTCTTTTTTACAGGTATCTCTAGTTCTAAATACAAGATATTATTATTTTAATTTATCTATCTCCAACAACTTTTTTAAGAATACCATAATTTAAAAGCGTAGGTCTTATAAAGTATAAAATTATATTATATGTTTAAAATCAAGATTCCATCCTTAAAACAAATACCGCCATCATTAGATAAAACTCCTGAAGAATTAATACCTAAAAAATTTAAATACTGGCGCTGGCGCATGTTTATTGGTATGTATTTGGGGTACACTATTTTTTACTTTACAAGAAAAAATATATCTCCTGCACTGCCACTAATTAGTGATAAATTGGATATTGACATTATTCAATTAGGCATACTAAGTAGCGTCTTTTATATTGTTTACGGTGTTGGTAAATTTATTAGCGGAATGTTTGCAGATAGAGCAAATATTAGAATGTTTATGGCAATTGGACTTTTCTTGGCTTCAATTATCCATTTATTTATTGGGTTTTTAGATAGTTTGTATTTAATCGTTTTCTTTTGGGGATTGAATGGAGCTTTTCAATCGATGGGTTTTCCACCCATAGCAAAAGGATTGGTGCATTGGTTTTCACCAAAGGAAAGAGCCACAAAGTGGACCATTCTTTCTTCTTCTCATACCGCAGGTACTTTCGGAGTGGGTTTGCTTGTCGCAGGTATTATTAATTTATACAACAAAGGTATTGTTGGCTGGGAAGCTGTCTTCTATATTCCCGGAATTATTGGGTGTCTTACCGCGATCTTTTTATTTATAACTTTACGAGACAGACCCGTGTCTTTAGGATTACCAGAGATTGAAGAATTCAAAAAAGACAGCGCACTCTTAGTCTTATCTGAAAGAACAAAATCGCATTGGGAAATCTTAAAAAAATACATTTTTACGAATAAATATATTTGGATATTAAGTTTTGCAAATATGTTTATTTACATCATTCGATTTGGTACTTTAGATTGGGCAACCATATTTTTATATGATATAAAAGGAATAGACCAAGTAAGTGTTGCCATCTTTTGGACGCTTATGCCTTTGGCAGGGATTCCTGGAGGAATTGTTGCTGGTTATTTAGCCGATCGTTTTTGGAACGGCCGTTGTGCACCTATTAATGTTATTTACTTAGTGCTCTTAACATTTAGTATTTTAGGTTTTTATTTTTACTCTGGACCTAACAACATCATTATTACAGGAGTTTCTCTATTGCTTATTGGCTTTTTAATTGACGGACCACAAAATTTAATTAGTGGTGTTCAAACCTCTAGAGTTACTGTAAAAGAAGCAATTTCTGCAGCTTGCGGTATGACTGGTTTTTTTGGGTATGTTGGCGCTACATTTTCTGGAGTAGGCTTGGCCTACATCACAGAATCTTTTGGTTGGTTTGGAATGTATTTAACTTGCGCTGTATCTGCAGTTTTCTGCATCATTTTAGTTTTAATGACTTGGAAAAAGGAGAAAATAAATGCTATAAGTACTAAATAATAGTACTCTGACCGGCGTGAATATTCATGAAATTTAAATTGGAGTCTTCTTGATTTAGTATATAATCCACAATAAAATCTCCTACTTTAGAAGTAGAAGCAGGGTACTTATTTTTACCTTTTATATCTTCTGTTGTAATATTTAAGACTAAAGATTTCTCTACCGCTCTTTCTATAGCGCCTGCTTCTTCATCTAACCCTAAATGCTCTAACAACATAGCTGCCGACAAGATCGAGGCTAAAGGGTTTGCAATATCTTTACCTTTTGCTTGCGGAAAAGAACCATGGATTGGTTCGAATAATGCATTTTCTTTACCAATTGAAGAAGAGGCTAATAAACCGATTGAACCTCCGATAACACTTGCTTCATCTGAAATAATATCTCCAAATAAATTTTCTGTAAGAATTACATCAAACTGTTTTGGATTTAAAATTATCTGCATTGCTGCGTTGTCTACAAATAAATATTCCAATGCAACATCCTTGTATTTTTTTGAAATTTCTGTAACTGTTTTCCTCCACAAACGAGACGTTTCTAAAACATTAGCTTTATCTATTAAGGTTACTTTTTTTCTTCTTGTTTGTGCCGCTTTAAAAGCTAAATGCGTAATTCTAGAAATTTCGTTAACAGAGTAAGAACAAATATCTGTAGCTGTCTGGCCATCTGCGCTCAATTTTTTATTCCCAAAATAAATACCACCCGTTAATTCTCTGTAAATAACAATATCTGTTCCTTTAATAATTTCTCTTTTTAATGGTGAGTTTTTTATCAAACTATCATAAGCCTTTACAGGTCTTACGTTACAGAACAAACCTAAGTCTTCTCTTAATTGCAAAAGACCTTGTTCTGGTCTTATTTTTGCAGTAGGATCATTATCATATTTAGGATCTCCAATAGCCCCAAATAAAATAGCATCTGCATCTTTACAAATGGTAATTGTTTCTTCTGGTAGCGGAACTCCAACAGCATCAATTGCACATGCACCCATTTGAGCTTCCTTATATAAAAAGATATGATCATACAATTCTGCAACAGCATCTAATGCTCTTTTTGCTTGATTAATTACCTCTGGCCCAATACCATCTCCCGGAATTACTGCGATTGTATATTTCATAATATGCTGCTATAAAATTTTTAAGTTGTAAGAATTTCAGAAACCTTATTAACTTCTTTCATAATGTTATGAATGTCTTCATCTTT
>JBLHGY010000043.1:0-11670 GCA_047616665.1 Polaribacter sp. | reverse complement strand
AACGGAACCATGTACAACAGATGCTGCACAATCTGCTGCTGGAGTTGCTGCATTTGATTTGACTATGGGATCAGCTTTAACGGTTTTAGAAGATGGTGCTACTTTTGAGATTATTGACAATCCAGACTTTGACAATGCTGTAAATACATCTTGTAAAGTAGGGAAAGTAACAAAGTTAGGTGCTCAAAACTGGGATAATACTCAAATAGATTTTGATTCTAAGTTTGATTTTTCTACCACGAATGCTATCACTATTAAAGTTTGGTCTGCACAGGCAGATACTGAGGTAAGAATAAAGTTAGAAGAAATAGGGAATTCAGGTAATAACCTTGAGAAGTTTCAAACAACATCTGTTACTAATGGATGGGAAGAGTTAACGTTTGAATATACAAGTACAGATAGTAATAAGTATGACAAGTTTGTTATTTTCTTTAATTTAAACGCATTAGATTCAAATACTTATTATTTTGATGACCTTAAGTTAGTTGAAACTGGAGGCACTTCTGATGGTGACTACTGTGAAAAAGTAGTTGCGCATTTAGGTCTTTCAGATCAAGCAGCTTCTGAGATTAAATTGACGGTAGTTAATTCTGGTGAGAAATCAATGAAAGTTACTATTGAGTCTAATAATGATGACGCTGTTGATTTGATGGAGATCCCTGGAGATGTTACTGGTTCACCAACACAATCAGCTGTAGATTCGTCTGTAGCGGGTAAAATGAGTATTACACTTACTTGGCCAGAAACGGCACCTGCTGACGTAGCTTTAAATATACTTTGGAGTAAAGTTTCTACAGGAGGTAACTGGCAATTAGGAGAAGCTCCAACTACATTTAAGTTTGATGCAACCTGTGCTACTGCGAGTATAGATGATAAGTTATTAGTAAGCTTTTCTATGTATCCTAACCCTGCTTCAAGTAGCTTAAATATTTCTGCTTCAAATATGATTAAAAATGCAGTTATATATAATATATTAGGGAAACAAGTAATGAACTTAAGTATTAACAAAAATAGCGAGTCTATAAATGTTTCTAACTTAGCTTCTGGTATGTACTTAATTAAATACACAACAGAAAGTGCTGTTGGTACAGCTAAATTTATCAAACAATAAATTAATATTTTATTTAAAACGAAAACGCTCAAAATTTATTTTTGAGCGTTTTTTTTATGCCCTATATTTTGGGCGATTTATTTAATAACATCAAAGGAATTTAATATCTTTATTTTTCAAAATATAATCCAATTGAAAACTATTCTAAAATCTTTTTCTTTTTTATTCTTCTTATTGCTTGTTGCAAGTTGTTCTAATAAAGAAATGGGAAATTCTAAGGCAAGTAATGCTTTAATACATGAAACAAGCCCTTATTTATTGCAGCACGCCTTTAATCCAGTAAACTGGAAAGCATGGAATTCTGAAACGTTAGCACTAGCAAAGAAAGAGAATAAACTACTTATTATTTCAGTAGGCTATTCTGCTTGTCATTGGTGTCATGTAATGGAAGAAGAGAGTTTTGAAAACGATTCTATTGCGAAGATTATGAATGCTAATTTTATTAGTATAAAAGTAGATAGAGAAGAAAGACCAGATGTAGATAAAGTATATATGAATGCTGTGCAACTCATGACAGGTAGTGGTGGCTGGCCTTTAAACTGTATTGCGCTTCCTGATGGGAGGCCCATTTTTGGTGGCACTTATTTTACGAAAGAGCAATGGTCTAAAGTATTAATTAGTATTTCTAAATTATATAAAGATTCTCCAGAGAAAGCAATTGCATTTGCAGAAAACCTAACCAAAGGAATTCAAGAATCTCAGTTAATTACTCTAAATAAAAAAACGCCAAATTTTGTAGAAAAAGACATTGTAGAGGCGGTGGATCTTTGGAAAACCCAGATAGACACAATTTATGGTGGATTTAAAGGTGCTCCTAAGTTTCCAATGCCAAATTCTTTAGACTTTTTATTAAGATACGGGTATCAGTTTAAGGATACAAAAGTAGCGGCATACCTAAACAATACATTAACAAAAATTGCCTATGGTGGTATTTATGATCCGATTGCAGGAGGATTTTCTAGATATGCTGTAGATGAAAAATGGCACATTCCCCATTTTGAGAAAATGTTATATGACAATGCACAATTGGTAAGTATATACGCAAAAGCATATATAGCTAGCAAAAACGATTTATTTAAAGAGGTTGTCATAGAGTCTTTAAATTTTATAAAAGAGGAACTAACAGCTGAGAATGGAGCATTTTACTCATCATTAGACGCAGATAGCAAAAACAAATTAGGAGAAAAAGAGGAAGGTGCCTTTTATGAATGGACGGAACCAGAGCTGCAATTAATTTTAGGAAGTGATTTTGAACTTTTTAAAGACTTTTATAATATTAATAGTTACGGTTTTTGGGAAAAGGAGAAGTATGTTTTGATAAGAAATTCATCAAAAAAAGCATTTGCTGCAAAACATAAACTATCATTATTTGCTTTAAATGATAAAATTAACACTTGGAAAAAAAATTTAAAAACCGCAAGAAATAAAAGAAGTAAGCCCAATTTAGATGATAAAGTACTTACTTCATGGAATGCATTAATGATACAAGGTTATGTAGATGCTTACCGTGCTTTCGGAAACTTAGAATATTTAGAAATGGCGCTTAAAAACGCCAATTTTATAATCGAAAAACAACGAAGAAGAGACGGAGGTTTGAATCGGAATTTTAAAAACGGATTGAGTACTATTAATGCATATTCAGAAGACTATGCGACAATAATACAAGCCTATATTTCTTTATATGAAGTTACCTTAGATGAAAAATGGTTGACCACTTCGACAGAATTAATGGAGTATTTATTTGCCAATTTTTTTAACGAGAAGAATGGTATGTTTCATTTTACTTCTAAAGAAGACGAAAATTTAATTGCTAGAAAATATGAAGTTATTGATGGAGTGATACCAGCATCAAACTCATTAATAGCGAATAGCTTGTTTAAATTAGGACATTATTATAGCAATAATAAATACCTAAAGACTGCAGAGCAAATGCTAAACAATATAAAGGAAGATGTTAAAAATAGTCCAGGAAATTATAGCAATTGGTTGCATCTAATGATCAATTTCACAAAACCCTTTTATGAAGTTGTAGTAGCGGGCAATGAAGCTTTAGAAGTAAATAAAAGTTTAATTAAAAAATATACACCTAATATTTTAATAGCTGGAACTTCAGAAGAAAATAATACAGTACCATTATTAAATTATAAATTTAACGAGGATGAAACGTTTATTTATGTTTGTGTTAACGGTACTTGCAAGAAGCCAGAAGTAAATCTAGAAAAAGCACTATTAAATATTAAGAAATAATAATAGAAATATTCATTTTAAAGCGTTAGAAGAAGTATTTTTGCAGTATTAGAGATGAAAGCATTAAAAATAAGGCAGTATGGGAACATTAACAAATAACTACATATTCAAAGCATTAGAAAACTATCCGTACGATTTAGAAGAAGTTATGGAGGCGTTAAATTATGCCTTATCTGCTGATGATAAGAATACAATGGCCTTAACTTTAATGGGTAGAATGTATGCTGAAAAGCTTTATAAATATGAAGAAGCTATTGGTTACTTTAAATTGGCCTTAGCAGAAGATATTCGAGCTTTTGAGGTATATACACCTTATATTAATACGCTTTTATGGAATGAAGATTACAAAGAAGCAGAAGAGTTTATTGATTTTGGATTGACTGTAAAAGGCTCTGATAAAGCCCTTTTATATTTAAAGAAAGCAAATTTATATGAGCAACTAAAAGATTACGAAAAAGCCTTAGCCTTTATTAAATTAGCAAAAGAATATACTTTTAATTCAGACTTTATGGTAGACGTTAATGTTGAAAAAGATAGAATTAAGGGAAAAATGCCAGAGAAAAAGAAATCTAAATCTTTAAAGAATTCTGGTAAGTCAAAAAAAATAAAAGACAACGTAAAGAAATTATAAATTTTTTTTTAATCTAAAAGTATATTTTCTTTTATTCTAAAACAACGCTCTTCACCCAAATACAGCGGATTACCATATTTTTCAGACCAAAAACCGTCTAAAATATCTTTAGAAATACATCTATAGACCGCAACGCCTTTATAAATTGTATTTTCATCGCCTTGGTAGTTAAAGTTAATTACTAAAATATTATCTTTAAAAAAACCAGTTCCAAATTGTTCCTGACTTTTATGTATCATCCACTTTGCAACAATTCTGTTATTAGCGTCTAAATTTAAATCTAGCGTTCCTTTGTATGTTTTTTCAGCTTCATCTTGATTGCTACCAAGTATTTGAAATTGTCCAACTAGATCTTCAATATTCATTTATTTGTGTATTTAATTGCTGCAAAGATAGAAGAATTTGGTATCTTAATATTTAAGGTCTTTCTGTTTTATTTAAAAAGATAAGTCCTTACAGTTTTAAAAAGAGTTAAATAAGTTATAGGAATTTAAACCTTAAAAATAAAGTGGATTTAAATCCTTTTAAAGGATATTTTGGTTTTAGAAATGAATAACTCCTATATTGGCAGTGCTTTAAAGATTGACCGATTAAACAGTACTAGAACATCTATTATTAAAGAATAAGTAGTCATTTTTTAGTTCGGAAAATAAGATCATACTAAAGTAAGTATTTGGTATGTAGTTGCTTGTATTTAAGTAACTGCTCTAAGTAGTGAAGGAAATATCAAAAAAATAATGAAGCATTCATAAAATTATTCTAGAATGAGAAAGGATAAAATTTTAATAACAGGTGCTGGTGGACAGTTGGGCACTGTTTTGACAAAGCAACTGCAAGAGAAACATGGTTTTGACAATGTAATTGCATCAGATTTAAGAATAAATTCAAGTTTTGAGGGCTGTTTTGAAGTTTTAGATGTTACAAATTTTGACGCCCTAAAGAACTGTGTATTAAAGAATGAAATTACTCAAATATACCATCTCGTGGCAATTTTATCTGCGAAGGGAGAAGAAGCTCCCTTGCAAACATGGGATATAAATATGGGGTGTTTATTTAATGTATTAGAGGTCTCAAGATTATGTAAAATAGATAAAATATTTTATCCAAGTTCTATTGCTGTGTTTGGTGATAATATAGAAATGGACAATACACCACAATCACCAAACCTGACGCCGTTAACGGTTTATGGTATTAGTAAGGCCTCTGGAGAGAATTGGGTAAATTATTATTGTAACAAGTATGGTCTAGATATTCGCTCAATCAGATATCCAGGGGTTGTAGGTTATCAATCTTTGCCAGGTGGCGGAACAACAGATTATGCTGTAGATATTTTTCACAAAGCTATTAGGGAAAAAGAAGTATTTAGTTGTTTTTTAAAGGCTTCAACACAATTACCTCTTATTTTTATAGATGACGCTATAAGAGCAACTATAGAATTAATGGATGCTCCTGCCCAAAATATAAAGGTAAGAACATCTTATAATTTAGCTGGTTTTACGTGTACCCCGGAAGAATTATATAATACTATAAAACAGGTATATCCAGACTTTAAAATAGCTTACAAGCCAGATTTTAGACAAGATATAGCAGATTCTTGGCCGAATAGTATTGATGATAGTTCAGCAATAAATGATTGGAATTGGAAACCTAAATTTGATTTAGAATCTATGACGCATGTTATGATAAAAGAATTAAAGAAAAAATTTAAAGCAGCAATAGTTTAAAAGAATAGATATGTACGGAAAAATTAAAGAGCATTTACAGGAAGAAATACAAAGTATAAAAAGCAATGGTTTATTTAAAGAAGAGCGCATTATAACATCATCACAAGATGCGGTTATTAAGGTTTCTACTGGAGAGGAAGTTATCAATTTTTGTTCCAATAACTACTTAGGTTTATCTAACAATAAAGAGGTTGTGCAAGCAGCAAAAGACACCTTAGATTCTCATGGTTTTGGAATGTCTTCTGTCCGTTTTATTTGTGGTACCCAAGATATTCATAAAAGTTTAGAAGTAAAAATAGCAGAATTCTTTCATTGTGAAGATACGATACTATACGCAGCGGCTTTTGACGCTAATGGAGGTGTTTTTGAACCATTATTGTCTAAGGAAGATGCTATTATTTCAGATGCACTAAACCATGCATCTATTATAGATGGAGTGCGTTTATGTAAAGCTGCTAGATATAGATATGCAAACAATAATATGGAGGATTTAGAAGCGCAGTTAATTGCGGCTAATAAGGAAAATCCCCGTTTTAAAATTATTGTTACAGACGGTGTGTTTTCCATGGATGGCGTGGTTGCCAAATTAGATAAAATATGCGATTTAGCAGATAAATATGATGCTTTAGTAATGGTAGATGAATGCCATGCTTCTGGCTTTATTGGTAAAACAGGACGTGGAACTATAGAGTTAAAAAATGTACTTGGTAGGGTAGATATTATTACGGGAACATTGGGAAAAGCTTTAGGCGGAGCAATGGGAGGTTTTACAACTGGTAAAAAAGAAATTATAGAAATATTACGTCAACGCTCTAGACCATATCTGTTTTCAAATTCTTTAGCACCAACAATAGTTGGAGCCTCATTAAAGGTTTTTGAAATGATAGAAAATGATACTTCTTTACGCGATAAGTTAGAAGCGAATACCACTCTTTTTAGAACAAAAATGGAAGCAGCAGGTTTTGATTTAGTAGGTGCAGATGCTGCAATTGTGCCAGTAATGTTGTACGATGCTAAACTGTCTCAAGTTATGGCAAATCTATTATTAGAAGAAGGTATTTATGTGATTGGTTTTTTCTTTCCGGTGGTGCCAAAAGACAAAGCAAGAATTAGAGTGCAGTTATCTGCAGCGCATACAAATGAACATATAGACAAAGCTGTAAACGCATTTATTAAGGTTGGAAAAAAATTAAAAGTTATTAATTAATGCGATAAAGGCTTCATGAAAATTAACTGTAAATAATCAACAAAAGATTCTAAATCTAAAGAGTATTTAAAAAAATAAAGAAATATTTTCAATTTAGATATATCTAAATAAATTAACTCAATCGAACTAAAAAGCTCCTATGAAAAATAAATTTTTTTACTATCTATTAACCTTTTTTGTACTCGGGATTTTAAATATTTCTTGTAACCCGAAAAGTAAAAAAAATATTATAAAGCCAATATTGCTAGATATTTGGCAGATAGATTTTATTGATAATTTTGACACTTTTAACCCGAAGAATTGGCAGGATCAGCGTATTTGGGTTAATAACGAAACGCATTGTTATGTGCCAAATGGTGAATTTGGAACAAGAGAGGTTAGTGGTGGTTCATTAAAGTTGAAGGTAGTAAATACAGGTAAAAAAAGTCCTTGCGATAATTTAGATAAGTTTGGAAAACAACATCCAGAAACGCAATATGTAGCGGGTAGAATTACCACTAAAAATAGAAAAGAATTTGTCAAAGGAAAATGGACAGCTAGGCTAAAGTTAGGTAGTAATGGAGAACCGAGTATGTTTCCTGCTTGGTGGATTCTTGGTGCACAAAATAATGAAGCACCAGTAGAAGATGTAGATGAAAATATTTGTTGGCCTTTAAAAGGTTCTGGTGAGATAGATATTTTTGAGCATCATGGGGATCATCACAAAAATCAATTTACAGCAGGTGCTATTAAAAGTTTGGAAATTTGTGATAAAGGAGATTGGTGGAGCTTGCGAAAAGGATTTGATGTTACTCTCAATGAATACCATGAGTATTCCGTTGAATGGGAGGCGAGCGATCTTGTTTATAAAGTGGATCAAAAAGAGATTTATCGAAATAAAGGAGAAGGTGACAACTACCCAGAAAAAATGTTTGCTATTCTAAATTTTGCCAAAATTACAGATACACCAATGAAGGGTGAGTGGGTAATGGATGTTGATTGGGTTAAACATGAATTTCGAAAAGAAGGGAATACCAAATAAAATAAATCTGTAAATAAGATATCTAAATCGGTTTCGTAAGTGTTTTGGTGCTTTTTATAATAGTAAATTAATGTTATTAAAATTCTATACCTATTTTAATCCTCTGAAAATAGAATTAGTTAAAAACACAGACGTATGGATATTGTAAATAAAATGTTTAAAAAATATAAAATAGTATGTTTCTTGATGCTGATTGTAGCGTGCTCAAAATCAGAAATTAAAGAAGTATATAAAGTTGAAAACCGCGCAACAGAAAACTATAAAAATAGAACATTGCAAGTATATACAACTGCAAGAGGCACAGCGTTAAGATTAACAAAAACGAGCGAGCAAACATTTAAGGATAAAGTACAGCCTTTAGAAACTGAAATTGCTGTTTTTGTAAATCCTAAAAAAACTTTTCAAGAGTATTTAGGCATTGGTGGTGCCATTACGGATGCCTCGGCTGAGGTATTTTCAACTTTAAATAATGAGCAGCAAGAAAGGGTATTACAATCTTTATATGGTAAAGGTGGTATTGGTTATAATATTATTAGAACCAGTATTCATAGTAGCGATTTTGGTTTAGGTAGCCATACTTATATCGAAGAGGGTGATGCTCAGTTAAAAACATTTACAATTAAAAAAGACAAAGAAAAAAGAGTTCCTTTTATAAAAAGAGCCATTGCTTTAATTAAAAAAGAAGATTTGGTTTTTTATGCAAGTCCTTGGAGTCCGCCAGCTTTTATGAAAACGAATAAGAATATGTTGCAAGGAGGTAAGTTGCTTCCAGAATTTCGTCAATCTTGGGCAAATTACTATGTGCAATTTATTAAAGCGTATGAAAAAGAAGGTATTCCGGTTTGGGGATTAACTATTCAAAATGAACCAATGGCTGTGCAAAGGTGGGAGTCTTGTATTTATACAGCAAATGAAGAACGAGATTTTCTAAAAAATTATTTAGGACCTACGTTAGAAAAAGCAGGTTTAGGAGACAAGAACATTGTTGTTTGGGACCATAATAGAGACTTAATTTCAGACAGAGCTAATACTATTTTTGAAGATCCAGAAGCATCTAAATATGCCTGGGGAATAGGTTTTCATTGGTATGAAACATGGACAGGTGGTTTGCCTAAATATGATAATTTAAAAAATATTAAAGAATCTTTTCCTTCTAAAAATCTATTATTTACAGAAGGCTGTGCTGAAGGCTTTAATTCTGAGAAATTACAGTTTTGGCCAAATGCAGAACGATATGGGAATTCAATAATAAATGATTTTAATAGTGGCGTGGTTGGTTGGACAGACTGGAATATTTTATTAGACGAACGAGGTGGTCCAAATCATGTTCAAAATTTTTGTTTTGCACCAATTCATGCAGATACTAAAACAGGACTGTTAACATTTACTCCCACCTATTATTATATAGGTCATTTTTCTAAATTCATTAAACCAGGTGCCTTAAGAATAAGCACAACAACCAGCAGAACTGCCATAGAGAGTACTTCTTTTAAAAATAAAGACGGTAAAATAGTAACTGTGGTTATGAATAAAACAGATGCTAAAATGGGTTACAAACTTATTGTAGGCAATAGTGAAACATTTTTAGAAATAGAACCGCGTGCAATGCAGTCTATTATTTACTAAATTTACTTTTTTTAAATTCAAAAAAAACATGAATAATAAGGCATACACCATTTTTATAAGTTTTATAGTTGCATTAGGAGGATTCCTTTTTGGCTTTGACGCAGGAATTATTTCTGGAGTAATGTCTTTTGCAGGACCTGAGTTTGATTTAAGTGAAATACAAGCTGGTTGGGTAGTAAGTGCTCCTTCGTTTGCAGCAATGTTTGCGATGCTTTTCTCAGGGCGAATAAGCGATTTAATTGGACGAAAGAAAACACTTATTTTTGTTGCTTTTTTATATGCAATTTCTGCAATTTTATCTGCCATGGCAGGTTCTTATGAAATGCTATATATCGCAAGAATTATTGGAGGTATTGCATTTGGTGCGGCATTGGTTTTAGCACCAATTTATATTGCAGAAATTTCAACAGCAGAAAATAGAGGCAAGTTGGTTTCTTTGCAACAACTAAATATTGTTTTTGGTTTTTTTGCGGCATTTTTAAGCAATTATTTTTTCAATAAATACAACACAATCGATAGTGCATTTTTAACTGATGAAAACGTTTGGAGATGGATGTTAGGAGTAGAGTTAATTCCTGCAATCATATACTTTGTTTTCTTGTTTTTTGTTCCTAAAAGTCCGCGTTGGTTGTATTTAAATAATGATTTTGCAGAAGCAAAAAAAGTTTTAATTAAAATTCATGGTGTTGATCGCGGAAGTGCAGAGATTGCTGCGATCGAAAAAAATATACATTCAGACGAAAACAAATCTAAATTAAAAATTAAAGACTTGTTAAAACCATCATTACGTTTTATTTTAGTAATAGGTTTAGTTGTTGGTGTATTGCAGCAAATTACGGGTATTAATGCAGTGTATTTCTACGCAACCTCTATATTTAAACAAACAGGTATTGGAACAGATGCTGCTTTCTCATCAGGAGTTTTATTAAGTACAATTTCAGTAATTTTCACTTTTGTAGCTATTTATTTAATTGATAGAATGGGCAGAAGACCTTTGTTGTTAATTGGTACCGCGGGTATTGCAGTTAGTCTATTGGTATGTGCTTATGGTTTTAATGAGGCAACATATCAATTATCAAAAGAAGAAATCAATCAATTTGAGTTTTCTGATGCTGAAAAACTACTCCCTTTTGCAGATAAGTTATATGACAATGATGTCGAATTTAAAAATGAATTAAAAGAGGTTTTAGGTACTAAAATTTATAGTAAAAATGATGGCGCTATTTTAGAGGCAGCAACCACTATTAATGCGAATTTAATATTAATTGGTATTTTAGGTTTTATAGCCTGTTTTGCTTTTTCATTAGGTCCTGTAATGTGGGTGCTTTTATCGGAGTTGTATCCTATAAAATACAGAGGTTTGGCAATTGGTGTTATTGCTTTTATTAACTCTTTAATAAGCTCTTTGGTACAATTAGTTTTTCCTTGGGAATTATCTAATTTAGGAAATGCCTTCACTTTTTTCTTATTTGGTGCAGTAGCTTTTATAGGATTCTTTATACTGTTAAAAATACTACCAGAAACCAAAGGAAAATCATTAGAAGAATTAGAGCTAGAATTAATAAAAAACTAAACTACTTTCCAATACAAAAATTCCCAAAAATATGTCCTAAGATATCTTTATCAACATCATATTCACCGGTAATATTTCCTAAATGACGCAAGCACTCTCTAATATCAATAGAAAACAAGTCTGTAGAGATTTCTAAGTCAATTCCTTCCTGCACAGAAGAAATTGCCATTAAAGCATTGTTTAGGGCTTCAAAATGTCTAGAATTTGTAACAATAGTTTCATTATTGCTTAAGGCACCAATATTAACCAAAGAGGTTAATTCAGATTGAAGTGTCTCAATTCCTGTTTTATTTTTTGCTGATAGTAAAATTAAGTTTTCAATTTCAGATTGCAGGGTAGTGGTTTCAGCAGTAGAAAGGGTATCTATTTTATTAGCAATAACTAACACACGCTTGTTTGGAAAACGTATTTTAATGATTTCTATTTCTGCTAAAAATTGATTTTTATTTTTATCAAATTTATTCGCATCAATTAAAAAAATAATCAGTTGCGCGTTGTCCGCTTTTTCATATGCTTTTTTAATTCCTATG
>JBLHGY010000042.1:0-11726 GCA_047616665.1 Polaribacter sp. | reverse complement strand
TATAGAACTAATTAGACCATAACTTAAAATTAGCAGAAATAATTACTAAGAAACCATTCTTGTGCTTCCTCTTTTTCATAAAAAAGAGAAAATTAAATTTATATTAACACACGAAAATAGAGAGCACCCATTATTAAAATATAATATTACGCTTCTTAAGTGTACAATAATAAGCAGTTGAAATGAATATAGAACAAGTATTTAGTAGTAAAACATTATTAAAAGACACCACTACATTCTTAAACACGAAGTAAGAAATATAGAGAAGAATAACAATCCTAAAGAGGGTATTAAGCCCCATAAAAGATAGACTAAACTTTATAAACCCTGCAAAGGGATAGAACTATACTTGATGAGATAAAGTTGTTTATTTATAAGATAATAGCGTTTTAATAAAGAAAGATGTTCTTCCTGTAAATAGATCAAAACGTCTTGAATTAATGAAGCGCTTAGACTTACTTTAACCTTTCGTCTTAACAAGTCTTACCTTTAGTCGATAGTTAAAGGCGGATAGACGAATACTAATAATTTTACTTATTTACCTGAGTAAATTTATAGTATGAAAAAACTATGTATACTTTTTTTATCACTATCTATTTTAGTTCATGGTCAAGACTTAACTGTAAAACCTAATAGTAGTATTACCATAGAAAAAACAAGTTATATTAAAGTGTCTGGTAACTTTTCCAATAGCGGTGCGGTTACTTTAAATTCAGATTCAGATGAGTTTTCTTCTATAATTGTTAGCGACACCGCTGCGGGGAATATTATTTATAATAGATATGTAAACCAAATAGGTACTGGTGCGTGGGATTTAATAGGGTCTCCTGTATCTGGGCTAACTATTAATTCTCTTATAACGGAAACTAGTAACGCATCGGCTATCGCTAGAAACGGTAGTTTATACGCAGTAGGTTCTTATGATAATTTTCCAGATACCTGGACAAACACAACTACAGGGAGTTTAAATTTAGGGCAAGGCTTCCAAATGGCAACTGCAAGTGATGGTACACTTGCATTTACAGGAACTGTTACAACTAAAAACCAAACAAATGTAATTCAAAATAATGATGCAGCGAATTCAGATGTTGGTAGACGTTGGAACCTATTAGCAAACCCATTTCCATCTTATATTACTGGAAACATAGCGGCACATGCTACTAATAACTTTATAACCATAAATACACTAAAATTAGATGACTCGTTTGAGGCAGTCTATGGACATGATGCAGATGGAACTGATTATACAATTTATAACCAAATCTCTAATACACCATTAAATATTACTCAAGGCCAAGCATTTTTTATAGCAGCAAAAACAACAAATACAAGTTCTGCATTTGATTTAGAAATGTACAACAATACTTCTTTAATAGGTACAACACCAATTTCTTCAAGGTTCGTTGAAGAAGAACAAGGAATTAATTTTTCTATAAATGCAATGGGCATTGTGCATATGAATAGCACAACAATGCCATTGGTTTAACACCAAGAAGAAAGGCAAGTAATTAGCGCACGTATTGCAAATAATAGCCTTACAGAAGACGTAAATATATATTTAGAAGATACTTTAAAGGACATAAAAACTTTAAGGTATATAAATACCAAAACCTCCCCTTCACTTAAATTGGCAAAAAGAGCCACTCAGTAAGCAAATACACCCCTAAATAAAGAAATTTTATGAATACAAAATACCTATTAATTTTGATACATTTTACTATAATATCATAACTATGATTAATAAATATTCCATAGAATTGCTTTTACAAAATAAGTTCTTACATAAATGTATGAAGCTAGCAAATACTACTATTAAATCTTCACAAAAGTACCCCTATAGAATTCCACTCTTTACTATGATAAGAATAATAGCAGCGATACAACTCATTTATAATAAAAAAATACAACACAGAGAGCTCTGGGTTTATCAATTACGAAAGAGTATTTGATAGTAATGAAAAGAAAAATAGTTATGAAAACTACACCTGGTGATAGCACTTCTTTTATTATTAAAACCCTAATAACGAAACAATATGTATAAAGTATTAATTGTAGAAGATACAAAAGTCATACGAGAAGAAATTTACGATATACTTTCACTAGAGGGGTATACGGTTTTACAAGCTGAAAACGGATATACTGGATATAAAATGGCTATTAAGACCCTTCCAGATCTTATTATTTCCGATATACTGATGCCTGAATTAAATGGTCTTGAGATGTTTGAAAAGCTTAAGAAACATAAGAAAACAAAAAGCATTCCATTAATTTTTCTTTCCGCTAAAGGTGATAATAAAGATATTAGATCTGGGATGAATGCGGGCGCAGAAGATTATTTAATTAAGCCTATCAATGCAGATGAGCTTGTAGAGGTTGTACATCGTAAATTAGAAAAACAACAATTAATTAAAACAAATATAGATAACTTAATAGACGAAAATAAGTTCCTATTAAAAGAAGCTGGTAGAATGGCAAAAATTGGCTTTTGGACATATGACAAAGAAACAAATATATCTAATTGGTCTAAATATATTTATTTAATTTATGGCAAAAACCCTAAAGAAGGAATGCCAGATCTTACTGCAGTTTTTAAATGTTTTGATAAAAAATCTAGAAAAAAACTCATAGAAGCAACAGAAAACCTTATTGAAAATGGTGTAAAGTATGATATTGAATTACAGCTAATCAATTTAAAAAATGAAAAACGCTGGATACAAAATATTGGAGAACCTATATATAATTTCGAAAATCATATAATTGGTAGCAGAGGAGTTGTGCGAGACATTACTGGCTTAAAAAATGACCAGGACGAACTTAAACGATCTAATGAAAGATATAAATTCAGTAATCTTGCCACCAATGATGCTGTTTGGGATTGGGACCTTTTAACCAATGATATCTACAGAAACAGAGAAGGCTTCAATAAGGTATTTGGTTTTGATGATACGATAAACTTAGAAAAAATGCAGATGGATGATTATGTACATCCAGATGATAAAACCAGAGTACAGGAATCATTAAAAAAAATAATTGAAGACCCCAAGCAAAATAATTTTTGTTTTGAATATAACTTTTTAAGCCCTAATGGGAGTAAAATAGATATAGAAGATAGAGGTTTTATTTTACGCACTAAAAACGGAGTAGCAAAAAGAATAATTGGAGCTGCAACTAATATTACCAAACGAAATATATTTAAAAGTTCTTTACAAGACGCGTACGCTAATCTTCAGTCGGTCTTGGAATCAACCGCAGATGGTATTTTAGTAGTAAATAATGGTAAAATAATTAATTTTAACAATAAGTTTGCACAATTATGGAAATTACCAAATAATATATTAGCCAAAAAAGAAGATGAAGCGTTACTTAAATTTGTTGCAAACCAATTAGTAAATCCAGACAAATGGATGGCTAGAATACGTCAATTATACGCAGATCCAAACACTAACAGTTTAGAAACTATTGAATTAAAAGACGGCAGAACATTCGAGAGATATTCTCAACCAAAGTTGATGAATGGAGAAAACAAAGGGCGTGTATGGAGTTTTCGAAACATAACAGAACGTATTAATGCAGATAAAGAAAAACAACAATTATCTGCCTTGATTGAAACCAGCCGGGAAATTATATCTTTTGGAGATTTAACTGGAAAACCAACATTCATTAACAAAGCAGGAAGAGCATTATTAGGCATTGATAAAGACATGGATCTTTCCACCATTCATTTCTCCGATTTTTTCCCCAAGGAAGAGGAACACAGTTTCTCTAAACAATCAGAAACAATTTTTCTTCAAAAAGGAAGATGGCAAAAAGATACAAACCTCATAAATTTAAAAACAAAAGAACAGATAGCAGTATACATGTCTGCATTTGTAATTAGAGATAATGTTACCGGAAAAGCTATTGGTTTAGGTAATGTAAGTCTGGATATCAGAGAAAGAGAGAAAATTAAAAACGAACTAATAGTTGCGAAAGAAGAAGCAGAGAGACTAAGCGGTTTTAAAGATCAATTTTTGGCAAATATGAGTCATGAAATTCGAACTCCTCTAAGTGGTATTATTGGATTTACCAAAATATTACTGCGTGGTAATATTACAGAAAAACAGAAAGAACAGTTAACTACTATTAAAATTTCTAGTGATATCTTATTAGTGGTTATAAATGATATCTTAGATTTAGCCAAAATAGAAGCAGGTAAAATGATACTTGAAGAAACCGAATTAAACGTGCAAAATTTAACTAATTCTATTTTAAGCACTTTTGAATTGCGCTTGCAAGAAAAAGAACAAACACTGCATACGCATTATGATGACAGTATTCCTGAATACTTACTTGGAGACCCTGTTCGTATTAATCAAATATTATTAAACCTTGTTGGAAACGCTATAAAATTTACAAATAAAGGTGGTTTAATTGATGTGTATGTAAATTTATTAAAACAAGATGACGATAGCGTAATTATTGAATTTATAATATCTGATACCGGTATTGGAATCCTTGAAGAAAAAATAAAAAACATCTTTGACCCCTTTACCCAAAGTAACCCCAATACCTCTAGAATATACGGAGGATCTGGTTTAGGTTTAAATATTGTAAAGCAGCTTATAGATTTAATGAAAGGTACTATTACTGTAAAAAGCCAATTGAATGTTGGTAGTACATTTACTTTAAACATTCCCTTAAAACAATCGAAGAAAATAGCGCTTGAAATAAATAAAGGTATTCCTAATGATAATAAACTAGAGCTATTAAGAAAACTAAAGGGATTAAAAGATATAAAAGTATTGATTGTTGATGACATGGTCATCAATCAGCTTTTGGTAAAAACCATTATTGAAGATATAGGCTTTCAAACGGAAACAGCCAAAAATGGAAAAATTGCCATTAACTTGATAGAGCAAAATAATTACGACCTTATATTAATGGATTTACAAATGCCAGAAATGAATGGATGGGAAGCTACAAAACACATACGTAATAAAATGAAGCTACCAAAATCTGCAACACCAATCATAGCACTTACTGCAGATATAACAGAAAAAAATACAATAAAATGCCAAGAGGTTGGCATGGATGCATATGTTTGCAAACCCATTAATGAAACAGACTTTTTACAAAAGATTACGCAATTAATACTTAAAAAGAGAAAACCTACAAATAACAAAACACATAAACGCATGAAGCTATCTAATACAGATTCCCTTAAAAAAGCTTTACACCACAAACCAAAACTAATACAAGAGATGCTTCAATTAATATTAAAAGAAACACCTATTGCTATAGAACAAATAAATAAATTTGTAATAGCTGCCGATTGGACCAGTTTACAAAGCAAAATTCACTATATTAAGCCTACTCTAGAATTAATAGGCTTACCTAAAGACATTATACGCACTGCTGCTAAAATTGAAACCTACGCTGAAAAAGAAGAAAATTTAGATTTAATACCCAACCAGTTAGTAAAACTTAAAAAAGCATTAAGCCAAGCTTGCATCGAATTAGAGGAAGAGCTGCTAATAATTAAAAATTAAAATATTGAAATTATTTATAAAACACATGGTAAGCAACCGCTGTAAAATCGCGGTAAAAGAAGAGCTAACAAAATTAGGCCTTCACTTTATTATTGTAGACTTGGGCGAGGTAGAAATTATGGAGAATATTTCTTTCGAACAAAGGGAGCAATTGCAAGAATGCTTGCTGAATGTTGGGTTAGAATTAATGGATAACGATAAAGCCATATTAATTGAAAGAATAAAAAATGTAGTCATAGAAACCATTCATTATTCAGGAAAAAGGGTTAAAATAAATTTTTCTCATCACTTAAGCGAAAAACTAGACGAGGAATATACTTATCTTGCAAACCTATTCTCTGAAGTTCAAGGAATTACTATTGAGAAATTTTTAATTGCCCATAAAGTTGAAAAGGTTAAAGAATTACTTGCCTATGGAGAGCAAACGGTAACGGAAATCTCAAGTAAACTAGAGTATAGCAGCGTTGCACATTTATCTAGTCAATTTAAGAAAATAGTAGGTATGACGCCTTCTCAATTTTTAAAATTAAAGAGTAAAAAAAGAAAACCTATCGAAGAAATAGGAAAATCTGCAAAAACCGCATATCTAGATAGTTTAAAAAAAACCAGCACTAAAAATAAAATAAAAATTTTTCTAGTAGATGATGACCCTGTCTTTTTAAGATTACTAGAAATACAATTTTTAGAAAATGATGGGTTTGCTCTGGAAACATTTAAAACTGGTGAGTTGTGTATAGAGAACCTATACCAAAAACCAGATATTATTATTTTAGATTACTACCTGAACAGCGTTATTAAAAAAGCTATGAACGGTTTAGAAACCTTAGATAAAATAAATAAATTAGACATTGGACTTCCAGTTATAATGTTATCCTCCCAAGATAGAATTGATGTGGCAGTAGACTGCTTGCACCACAAGGCAATAGATTATGTAGTGAAAAACGAAACTGCCTTTATGCGGTTACAAAAGATAATAGCAACCATATTAAGTTACAATAAAATGGAGAAAAAATTAAATTGGTTTGAAGATCGAATGTAGTGTTCTTTTAATTTTAATACTTTTACAAGGAATTGTGTAACACCAACAGGTTGTAAATAATGTAGTTTTGCTATCCATAAGAATGTCCTTTTTCATTAATAGGAATAACTTAAACGATAATACCAAAACCATGAACAAAATTAAAAAATTATTTATCTTTACCTTAATTGCTGGTTTCACAATTAACGCAAGTGGACAATCAACAGCGCTTACGTCTAACAGTGCTAAAGCAAGACTAGTTGCGGGTCTTACTTTGGAAAATAAAACTGACTTGCAGTTTGGAGATTTACTATTAGTAGATGTATCATCCACCGGAGCAGCTATTACGATTAATTCTTCAGATGAAGTAGCATCAAGTACAGACGCTAATGTTAAAGTAGTAACTCTATTGGGTGCTACGGCTCCAAGCAGAGGAAAGCTTAAGGTAACTGGTGAGCCAGAATTAAATTTCACCATAACAGGATCAGATGGAAACCTTGTAACAGATGGTGGTACTATTACTGATGCAACGAAGAGCATGCAACTTTCTGATTTTGTATTTGCTGTTGACACAGATTTGACAGTAGTTACTGCCAATGCAAATAGTGTTATAAAAGTAAAATTAGCTGCTACTAAATATACCGCTAATTTTTTCGCTACAGCGACAATGACTGTCAAACAGAATCAACATCCTGGAGTATATGCAGGTACTTATACAGTTACAGTAGCATATGAATAATTTTTTTTTTAAATAAAAAAATGTCTTATTCATTTAAATAATAAAAATAATTCCATGAATAAGACATTGTTTTACTTTTTAATAATTATTATAAACTGTTCATGTTTTAAAAACTTTGCACAAGGAGATCTTGTAATCATACCTAAAAGAGTTTTATTTGAAAAAAAACAGCAAAAGGTGATGCTTACTTTAATGAATTCAGGGCAAGAGTCAGCTACCTATGCGGTCTCTTTTACCCAAAGAAGCATGTCTGAAGACGGGGAAATTAAAACTATTACAGTGCCCGATGAAGGACAACTATTTGCTGACCCTTATCTTAGAATTTATCCCCGTAGAGTTACTTTAATGCCCGGAGAAGCACAATCTGTAATTTTACAGCGCAGGCGAAACAGTAATTTAGCGGAGGGTGAATACAGATCCCATTTATATTTCAGATCTGAAATAGATAATACTAGCTTAAAGAAAATTATAGAGACGGACACTTTAAGTACTTCAATGAGTATTAGTTTAACACCTATTTTTGGAATAACAATTCCGGTTATATTTCATTCGGGTAAGGTAAACGTAACATCAAGCATAAGCGATTTAAAACTAAACAATTTAATCGTTGACAAACCTTTTGTCACTTTTACAATGCATAGAATAGGTAATATTTCTCTCTATGGAGACATAATACTTGAGTATGAGCCAGAAAATGGCAAGTCCTTTATAATTTCAAGATCAAAAGGTATTGCAATCTATACGACCACAAAAAAACGTCAAATGAGATTAAATATAAAGATGCAGCCCGAAATAAATTTTAATAAAGGTTCACTAAAAATAAAATATTTTTCACGTCCTGGAAATAAAAATCAACAAATATACGCCGAATCAAAATTATTGCTAACTGAGTAACTAATTAACAAAAAACTAGGATGAAACTTCCTCGAATTTCAAATAGTATTTATAAAAAGTTAATATTCTTAATATTATTTTTTTATGGAGAAGTCTCTTTTTCACAACCTATATTGCCCAAAAAAGAATTAACTGTATTAGCTTCACAGCAACTTTATTTTGGTTTATTCTTTGATTATAACGGATCAGGCGGAACCATTTCTATAGATTGGCAAGGTAATCGAACGTCTACAGGTAGTATTGTCTTGTTGCCTCATTATCCTGGAACTCCAGCTTTTTTCGCGGTCAAACTCTGTCAAGGTAGAAATGTAATAATCACGTATGCTCCATCAGTTTATTTAACAGCAACTAATGGTGAAACCATGAGGTTAGACATTGGTCCCACAGAAAAAGGGGTAAGTGGAGCCGTATTTGCATCCGAAAACAACTGTAATTTTACAACGATATTACGAGTTGGAGGTACGCTTCACATACCTTCAAATTCAAACCCCAGTATTCTTAATGGAGATTTTGAAATATCTTTTAATCAACAATAATGAAAACATTAAGAGGATATAATTCTAAAATAATAGCTTTCATATCAACATCTTGGGTATTGTTTGTCTTTTTTTTTGTCCTCTAACGACCAATGCTCAATACCAAGAAGCAAATCGGTTTGAATACAATCCAAATTATACTGAACTTCTTATCACTGTATATACTGAAGATGGATTTAAATTCGATGTAAGGGCACTTATTTCTGAAGATAATATAATGTTTCTAAATGTTGAAGCTATTTTTAATGTCCTAAAAATAAAATGTCTTCCGACTTTGAATGGTTTGAAAGGTTTTATAGAGAACGAAACCAACTTTTATAGTATTGATTATAATAAAAAACAAATTAAGGTTGGAACTAAATCTATAAATATTGAAGATCACACTTTAGAAGAATTGGGTGTCAAATATATTTCAGCACCCATTATTTCTCAGGCATTTGGGATAACCTTTACTTTTAATAAACGATCGTTGACGGCAAAACTAACCGCAAGTTTTGTGCTGCCCTTTATGAAGCAAGTACTGCGTGAAAAAAACAGAAAAAATATTTTAAATTTACAACGTAAACCGAGTATTATCATAGACACCATAATTCCTAGACACTATAACTTCTTTAAGTTTGGTTCCGTAGATTGGGGTTTAAACACTTCTCAGGGTGCAGGTAATAATAATACTTCAATAAATTTAGGGATTGGAACTGAATTATTCTTTGGAGAAGCTGACTTTTCAATGAATTATAATACAAAATCTAAATTTGATATCAATCAGCTTCGGTATCGTTGGCGGACGGTTAATAATGATCATAAATTTATTAAACAAGCTCAGTTAGGACAAATTTCGGTTAATAGTATTTCAAAACTAGATGGCCAATTGATTGGAGCATCCATCAATAATTCCTCAACTGAGATTAAAACAGCAAGTGGTTTTTATAATATTATTAATACAACAGAACCCAACTGGATGGTAGAACTCTATATCAATGATGTTCTTATAGATTATACCCAAGCAGATCCAACGGGTTTGTACCAATTTAAGGTGCCCATCGTGTATGGGTATATTAATACAAAATTAAAATTTTATGGCCCTTTAGGTGAAGAACGCTCAGTAGAACGCACATTAAATACACCCTACTCCTTAACTGCTTCCAAAACTTTGGAATATAAATTATCAACAGCAATTGTACAAGATAGTCTAAAAAGTCGTTTTGCCAAGGCAGATTTTAGTTATGGTATCACACAAAATTTAACCTTTAATGGGGGTTTGGAGTATTTGTCAAGTAATCCAAATGGAGTCTTTAGTTCTTTTGCAAATGTTAATTTTCAGCCCTATTCTAGATTGAATATAAACCTAAGCTACATACCCGATAAAAGGTTGATTAGTTTGATAAATTTAAATTTAAAAGGTTCAGGTTTTCTTAAAGTTTATTATTTAAAAGATTTAGATGTTCAAACTAATAAATCAGCAGATTTAAAAATCAACTTTTCGAAGGGTTTTAAAGCCAATCTATTAACAGTTAACTACAATCGGTCTATGTTTGAGTCGTTTGCATTTAATCAAGTTGATTTTACGTTCTCGAGCACCTATAAAAAATTAAGTATTAATTCCTCTACATATATGAATTGGGCCAAAGGTAACCCGTTCCAATTAAACACTCAATTACTACTTTCAAGAAAACTCGCAAAAAACTTACGTTTATCAACATCTACTATATATAATCTGGTTGAAAATAAATTTAATAACTTAAACGCGAATATCCAAACAATCATATTAAAAACGCCTCTAATTGCCAATTTCAATAGAGATATAGAGAGTAAAGCCATCAGTTTTACGATTGCCGCTATATTCGATTTACCCTTTTCGCGTGTTGGTGTTTCTAGTTCTTACAATAATAATAGTTTTAACTTTTCAGAATATGCCCGAGGTAGTTTATTGTTTGGAGATGGTTTTAAGAATGTGTATGTTGGAAAAAATTCTTCAATTGGAAAAGGCGGTATTTTATTGCATCCTTTTCTGGATTTGAATGAAAACGGCAAATTAGACAAGGGAGAAAAGAAGGTTTTACTGTCTTCTGTTAAAATTTTAGGTGCTAAAGCAGTAATTAGTAAAAAAGATTCTATTGTAAGAGTTTTTGATTTGAATGCTTTTGTAAAGTACAATATTGAATTTTCAGCAATTGGTTTAAATAA
Source organism: Polaribacter sp. (assembly GCA_047616665.1). Lineage (GTDB taxonomy): Bacteria > Bacteroidota > Bacteroidia > Flavobacteriales > Flavobacteriaceae > Polaribacter. The sequence goes on along the minus strand of JBLHGY010000042.1, from coordinate 827 downwards.
TATATCCTGGAGATTTAAATACAAAACCTACAAAGTTCTTGTAGATCCAAACCAATATAAACATGTGTTTGTGCCAATTATTTCAGTAGGAGAAGTAAATGGCACGGTTTATTTGAAGTCAGGTAAAACCTTGAGAGAACAACGTGGTGTTCGCCTTCAATTTTATGATAAAGAAGGAATAAAAGTAGCGGAAACCCTTAGTGAGTTCGATGGGTATTATAGTTACTTAGGCTTAAAGCCAGGAAAATATACTGTTCGGGTAGATGAAATACAATTAAAAAACTTAAATTATAAAGCCCTTCCAAAAGTGCATCAGGTAACGATTAAGGTATCCGAGTATGGAGATATCATAGACGGTCTTGATTTTACATTGAGCGAAAAAGAACCCAAAAAACCTAAAGAATAAACATATTTATAGGAACAGATACTTTGTTAGCATATTCAAGAATTAACACGCAGCTAGATAATTATTTTAACAACGCAATAAGTAGTGTAATAAAGATAGGAAAACCCATTAAAATACTGTACCTTAAAATATATAATTTAATTATAAAATTATCATTATCAGGGTTTTACGAAAAAAATAAGACACTTAAAATCTTTACATCTTTTAAAATATAAAATAATGAAATCCAAACTAAACCTTATAGCAACAGCAGCTCTTATTTCAGTACTATGCAGTAGTAATATAATACATGCTCAATCTATGGGTATTAGCAATGCCGCTATTACCCCAGACCCTTCTTCTATACTAGAAATGAGAACAACCGAAAAAGGTATTCTAATTCCCAGGATGACAACTGCAGAAAGAGACAACATCTCTTCAC
>JBLHGY010000041.1:0-11924 GCA_047616665.1 Polaribacter sp. | reverse complement strand
AGTGTAAAGTGCTGCAGAGCAACCTTGTTTAAAAAGAGGTAACGTATTAAAATCATCAAATAGAACGGTATTAGATGCTGCTTCCGAAATGCCCAGCCAATCTGTTAAAATTGTGCTGTAAACAGTTCTAAAATCATATTGCATTTGTACACCTTCATTCTCATCAACTTGTGTATCAATTTCTGGGGCATCTCCAAAAACTTGATTTTTAGCACAAGTTCCAAACATAAAAAGAGGAGCAGCTGTGCCATGATCTGTACCTAGGCCAGCGTTAGAACGAATTCTTCTTCCAAATTCAGAATAGGTCATTCCAATTACTTTTTCGTCAATATTTAGCAATTGTAAATCATCTTGAAAAGCATGCATTGCATCAGAGAGCTCTTGCAGTAATTCTGCGTGTTTTCCTGTTTTAGTTTCGCCTTCTACAACTTGATTGTCATGATTGTCAAAACCACCAATCTGAACTACAAAAACTTTTGTTTTTATTCCTCCAGAAATTAATTTAGCAACATTCTTTAATTTTTCAGATAATTCTGAATCGGTATATTTTTCTGATAAATTGTTTCCAGCATTTGCAGCATTTACAATTACTTCTGCATACGCATTTGTTTGGACAATTGTATCATTTACAAAAGAGATGGCGTCTCCATAACAATTATTAGTAATTTCACCAGAGTTAGATACCAAAGCAGTTCCTGGGTTATTAGGGTCTATTAGCGCCATCGAAAAGTTGGCATTTGCGCCTTGGCAAGTCTCAGAAACTATTTCACCAATGGTAATTGCAAACGGATCTGAGTTTTCTGTATTTGGATAATTTGATGGAAATTCTGAATGATCGATATCAAAAAAGCGCCCAATCCAACCAGAAGAGACATATTCGTTTGCACTGGATGCGGAATTCCAAATATCTGTTGATCTAAAGTGAGAACGATTTTGATTTGGATAGCCAACATTTTGAATAATAGATAATTTTTCTTGATCCCAAATTTCTTTTATTCCAGTCATTGATGGGTGAAAACGAGTAACATCATCTATTGTTAATAGCTCGTTTTCTGGAACAATAATATTAGAGCGAACATTTTGTAGGTTGTCATATTGATTTCCGTTAAAAACCGTATTTAATCCATCATTTCCGCCTTGTAATTGTATTAAAACTAAAACATTATCATTGCCAACAGTAAAGTTGTACTCTTTCGGTTTATCGTTTGCAAATATTGGAAATCCGCTTAACGCAATTGGTAAAGAAGCAGAAGCCAATGAGCTTAACTTAATAAAATCTCTTCTATTTAATTTTAGTTTCTTTTTCATTTTACATTATTTGAAATTCAGACATTTGTACCATGGTTCCAATGAGGCTTCTAAGCTTATTCTCAATAGAAATACGCAAAGCGTTATTGGAAGGATCTTCTAAGTAATCTGAATACTCTATTGTCCATTCAAAGTCTGGTAAACCAGGAATTAAAATATCTTTTAAACTATCAATTTGATTCTGAGAAATTTCATAATTAAATAATTGATTTGCTAATGATGTAATTAAAACGGTTGGGTCTTTTGCATTTGTTATACTTGATACGATTAATAAAACGGGTACTAAAGGGGGTATCGTATATTCTTTTTCATCAATCAATAAAACACCACCAGTAACAAGAACTTTACAATATGCTAATCTTTTTGGCAGCAAATAATTATTAACCCAAGTTTTATAGTACAACGGTTTTTGGTAATAAGCTTTCCATCCTGCAACATCTGGATGATGAAAAATAGACTGACCTATATCTGAAGCAGCTAGATATAAAATTAAAGCGAATTCATATTCTTCTAAAACGGATGTTGTTGGTGCAGAAAGTAATAAAGATTTAGTTGCAGAAAGCATTAAATCAACAGGACTTTTTATCATACAAAAAGTGTTCTCAAAAAAATGTTCTGAAGATAATAGCGTTTTTAGAGCAGGCTTAATTTCGTAATTATTATCTCTAATGATTTTTGCTAATGGTTCAATAATATGGGTTTCAATTTCTTCTGATATTTCTGCATTTACAAACCATATATATAATTGTCTCGTAATAAATTTTGAGCACTCTTCTTGCTCGAAAATTTTATCAATTAGATCTTTGTATTCATTTTCTCCATTTTCAGAAATAAGAGCATTATTAAACCTATGTGATAAATTTTTATCTCCAGAAGTATGTTTATTATTAGAAAAAAAAGCAGTTAAAGTATCAGGGTTGTTAAGACCTCTAACTCTCCAACCAGTTAATGTTTTTGCTATTTGAGCAATATCATCTTCTGTATAATTTGTGTAATCACCATTTCCAACGGCATCCCCTTTTCCAATAGAAAACAGCTCTAAAAGTTCTCTTGAATAATTTTCATTTGGAGCTGTGCTTGTGTTTTGAGATCCACTCAAATAAAGAAGCATATTTGGATCTGTGGTAATTTGTTTTGTAAGTTCTTTAAAATTACCAAGTGCATGGGTTCTTAAGATATTCATGTAAAAAAACTCTCTGTGAGGATTTGTATTTTCAGATACAAAATGATTGTGCCAAAATAAAGTTAGTTTTTCTCTGATTGAAATGCCGGCATTCTGCATTTGTAAAAAAGACCAAGCATATAAAGATCTATTTCTAGATCTAAAGACCTTGTTTCTTTCATTCCCTGTAGGTACATCTGGATACGCTGGTGCATTTACCCAAGTTTCTCCATAAATTACATCGGGGTCATTTATTTCACCATTCCCAGTGCCATCTAATTGATATTTTAATGGAGTTTCGGGCAGCGGTTTTTCTTCAAACAATTTATCAAAAGTTCCAGATAAACCTAAAGAAACCGCTTCTGAAACTTGTGTTTCTGTAACACCAAAACAAGTTCTTTTAAGTAAATGTCTTGCTTTCTTTGAAGTCCAGTTTTCTGAAAAAGTATCTAAATAAGGCATTGTTTAGTTTAAGTTGATGAAAGCGCATGTTAAAGTTAATCTTTTTATTCGAAAAACAAATTGGCTTACGGCACTTATTATTAGACCTTTAAAAATAGAGAAAGTTTAATTTTTACACTACATAATTTTTAGCTCCTTCTAAAGCTTTAGGTATTCCTCCAGGATTTTTACCGCCAGCAGTTGCAAAGAAATTTTGACCGCCACCGCCACCATGTATTAATTTTCCTAATTCTCTAACTACTTTACCCGCATCATAACCACGCTCATTTGCTAATTCTTTAGAAATATAACATGTTAACATTGCTTTGTCTTTAGATGGGGTGGTAGCAAATAACAAGAATAAATTTTGATAGTCTTTGCCTAAAGTAAAAGCTAGGTTTTTAATGCCGTTTGCATCTAAATCTACTTTTGTAGCTAAAAATTGTACGCCATTTATTTCTTGTAACTGATTTTTAATTTCACCAGATAAATTTTGAGCTTTCTCTGCTAAAAGTTGTTCAACTTGTTTTTGCAAAGAAGTATTTTCTTCTTGTAATTTAAGAACTGCCTTTGCAGGTTCTTTTGTATTGTTTAGTAAATCTTTAATTTCAAATAAAGTTTTATTATTTTCAGAATAAAAGTCTTTTACTGCGTCATTGGTAATTGCTTCAATTCTTCTAATTCCAGATGCAACCGCTCCTTCAGATTTTATTTTAAAGTGCCAAATATCTCCTGTATTTTTAACATGGGTTCCACCGCATAATTCTACAGAGGCACCAAATTTAATAGCGCGCACAGTATCTCCATATTTTTCTCCAAATAAAGCAATCGCACCATCATCAATTGCCTGTTGCATTGGTATGTTTCTTTTTTCTATCAAAGGTAGTTTTCCAGAAATACGTGCATTTACAAAATCTTCTACAGCTTGCAATTCATCTAAAGTTAATTTAGAAAAATGAGAAAAATCAAAACGTAAATATTTTGAGTGCACTGCAGAACCTTTTTGTGCTACGTGCGTTCCTAGAACTTCCCTTAAAGCTTGGTGCAATAAATGTGTAGCTGTATGGTTACAGGTTGTTCTATGACGTTGTTTTCTATCTACAATAGCTTTTAAGTCGCCGTTTATATGCTTTGGAAGTTTTTTTGTAAAGTGAATAATTACATTATTTTCCTTCTTAGTGTCTAGAATATAAACAACATCTCCATGTATATCTTCTAAATATCCCTTATCTCCAACTTGTCCGCCACCTTCTGGGTAAAACGGAGTTAAGTTAAAAACTAATTGATACATTTCTCCGTCTTTTTTAGACGTTACTTTTCTATATCTTGTTAATTTTACAGGAGCATCTAAAGCATCATAACCAATAAATTCTTCAACAGTATCGTCAATTAAAACAGTCCAATCCTCTGTAGAGCTTTCGCTTGCCGCCCTAGATCTATTCTTTTGTTTTTGAAGTTTCTCTTGAAACCCTTTTTCATCTAGAGTATATCCTTTTTCAGATAAAATTAGCGCAGTTAGATCTACTGGGAAACCAAAAGTATCATACAATTCAAATACCTTTTCACCAGAAATTTCTTTTGTATTAGAGTCCGAAATAATTACATCTAATAACACTAAACCTTTATCTAGAGTTCTTAAAAAAGAAGCTTCTTCTTCTCTAATGACGTTTTCAATTAGTTGTTTTTGTGCTATTAATTCAGGAAAGGCATCGCCCATTTTTTTACACAATACATCTGTTAACCTATATATAAAAGGTTCTTTTTTGTCTAAAAATGTAAATCCGTATCTAATTGCTCTTCGTAGAATTCTGCGTATTACATAACCAGCGCCGGTATTGCTTGGTAATTGACCATCTGCAATAGAAAAAGCAACCGCTCTTAAATGATCGGATATGATACGAGTTGCAATATCTTGTTTTGCATTACTACCATATTTTGTATTTGTTATTGCACCAATCTCACTAATAATTGGTGTAAAAACATCGGTATCATAATTAGACTGTACATTTTGTAGCACCATGCACAAGCGCTCAAAACCCATTCCGGTGTCTATATGTTTGTTTGGTAAATCCTCCAGTATTCCGTTGGCCTTTCTATTAAATTGCATGAAAACTAAGTTCCAGATTTCTACAACATGCGGATGATCTTCATTAATTAAAGTACGCCCGTCTACTTTTGCTTTTTCTTCTGCAGAACGAATATCTACATGAATTTCAGAGCAAGGTCCGCAAGGTCCTTGAGCACCCATTTCCCAAAAATTATCCTTTTTATTTCCTTTTAAAATTCTGTCTTCAGCAATAAATTGTTTCCACAAATCATATGCTTCCGTATCTATTTTTAGATTATCAGCGTCATCAGAACCTTCAAAAACAGTAACGTACAATATGTCTTTATCTATTTTATAAACTTCAGTTAACAATTCCCAGGCCCAAGCAATTGCTTCTTTTTTAAAGTAATCTCCAAAAGACCAGTTTCCTAGCATTTCAAATAAGGTATGATGATAGGTATCATAACCAACCTCTTCTAAATCGTTGTGTTTACCAGAAACACGTAAACATTTTTGAGAGTCTGAAATTCTATTATTTTTTGGTTTTCCATTTCCTAAAAAATATTCTTTAAAAGGCGCCATTCCAGAATTTACAAACATTAAAGTTGGGTCATCTTTTGTAACCATTGGAGCAGAGGGCACAATTAAATGCGATTTTTCCTTAAAAAAATTTAAAAACGTAGCGCGAATATCTTGTGATTTCATAAAAAAAAAGTTTCTTTCCGATACTTCGGAGAGTTAATTATGTTAATATATCTTAAAAAAACAACTTACAAAAAGTAGTTGTAAAACATTTTGTAAATTGCATTGTTGTTAAAAAATGAGATGGATATAATAAAATCATTTAAAAAACAAAAATAGTACATTTACAACTATGGCAAAAGTAAAATATTATTACGATGCAGATACACTTTCTTACAGAAAAATTGATGTAAAGAAAAGTGACTATTATAAGAAAACTGTTTTCGGTATTTTGGCTGTTTTATTGACTGCATTTATAGGTTTTATAATCTTTAGTCAGTTTATAATGTCGCCAAATGAAAGAGCAATAAATAGAGAAAATGAAAATTTACAATTAAATTTAGATTTATTCTCCAAGAGAATAGCAGAGAGCTCTGCTGTTTTAAATCAGTTACAGGAGAGAGATAACCATATATATAGGATGTATTTTGAGGCCAACCCAATACCCAATGAGCAAAGAAAAGCGGGTTTTGGTGGCGTAAATAGATACAAGAGCCTAGAAGGTTATGATAATTCTAAAATGATAAAGCAATTAACCAAAGACATAGATATTTTGTCTAAGCAATTGGTCATACAATCTAAATCTTTAGATGAAATTGTAATTTTAGCAAAGGAAAAAGAGGAAATGCTCGCAGCAATTCCAGCAATATTGCCCGTAAAATTAGTAGATTTAACAAGAATGGCTTCTGGTTATAAATGGAGAATGCATCCAATACTAAAAATTAGAAAATTTCATAAGGGAATGGATTTTACTGCACCAAAGGGAACACCAATTTATGCTTCTGGAAATGGTAAAGTAATTCGCTCTAGTAGAAGTGCAACCTATGGTAAAGTAGTCTATATAGACCACGGTTATGGGTATAGAACTATTTATGCACACATGAGTAAAATTAAAGCAAAACGTGGACAAAATGTGAAGCGTGGAGATTTAATTGGATACGTAGGAAATACCGGGAGATCTGTTTCTGCGCATTTACATTATGAAGTGCATAAAAATGGTAAAGCTTTAAATCCTATTAATTTTTATTATGGAGATTTAACACCAGAAGAATTTGCAGCAATGCAAAAGGCAGCCGAAGAAGAAGGGCAGTCTTATGATTAACTTTTTATTTTGGAAACGAGAGGCAATAGTCAAAAGAAAAAAATTAAAAAAGATAGAAGTATTTAATTGTAATATTAAATATGTTTTTTAATTACTAATTACTAATTACTAAACACTGAATCCTTAAGAATATGCATGTAGATTTACCTGAAAAAAGATATTATAAAATTGGCGAAGTTGCCAAAGCTTTTAATGTAAATGCCTCTTTAGTGCGTTTTTGGGAAAAGGAATTTGACATTATAAAACCTAAAAAAAATGCAAAGGGGAATCGTCTATTTACTGCAGATGATATCGCAAACTTTAAACTTATTTTTAACTTAGTAAAAGAAAGAGGCTTTACGCTAGAGGGTGCAAAACAAAAATTAAAAAAGAACTTAGATGGGACTGTTTTTAATCATCAAATTATTAGCAGACTAGAAGAAGTAAAGGCAGAGTTGGTGAAAATTAAAAATCAATTATAAAACAGATAGATACCATGTCAAAAAAATATGTAGACCTAGAAACCTTGAAGTACCTTCTTTATGATATTCATAGCTTAGAAAATTTATTGTCAAGAGAACGGTTTCAGGAGCATGATATGGAATCATTGAATCTTTTTATAGACGCTGTGAAGGAATTTTCAGACAGAGAATTGTACCCCTATTTTAAAGAAATGGATGAAACTCCTGCATATCACAAAGATGGCAAAGTAATCGTACATAAACAGGTAGAGACGGTAATGCGTAAATCTGGAGAAATGGGCATCATAGCAGCTTCTTTTAATTATGAAGATGGTGGCCTTCAAATACCTTTTTCTGCATTGCAAGCTGCCGTGTATGTTATGGATGCCGCAAACAATCATTTGCCAGGATATCCAAGTTTAACACAGGGGGCTGCAGAGTTAATTATTGAGTTTGGTAACGAAACACTAAAAGAAACCTATATACCAAATATGCTTGCAGGGATTTGGGGAGGCACGATGTGTTTAACAGAGCCACAGGCGGGAAGTTCTTTGTCTGATATTGTAACCAAAGCGAGTCCAACAGCGGAAGGATATTATAAAATTAGTGGACAAAAAATATTTATTTCTGGTGGGGATCATCAGTATGCAGATAACTTTGTGCATTTAGTGTTGGCAAGAATTGAAGGTGCTCCGCAGGGAACGAAGGGGATTTCACTTTTTGTTGTTCCTAAAAAAAGGCTTAAAAAAGATGGGAGTTTGGAGTACAATGATGTAATGACCATTGCAGATTTTCAGAAAATGGGACAAAGAGGATATTGCACAACACATCTAGGTTTTGGTGACACTGATGATTGTAGAGGTTGGCTTGTGGGTGAAGAGCACAAAGGTTTAAGTCAAATGTTTTTAATGATGAATGGGGCAAGAATAGCCGTTGGTAGAGGTGCTGCTGCAATTGCAATGGCCGCTTATAGAACTTCATTACAATACGCAAATGAAAGACCACAAGGAAGAAAATTAACCAGTACTGGAAAAAAAAATCCTACAGAAAAACAAAGCTTAATTATAGAACACCCAGATGTTCGAAGAATGTTATTGTTGCAAAAATCTATTGCAGAGGGTTCTTTAAGTTTGGTTTTTTTAGCATCAAAATACCAAGATATTATTACGACAGCAACTTCGGAAGAAGAAAAAGAAAAGTACCACTTGTTACTAGAGATGATCATCCCTATTGTAAAAACATTTCCATCTGAAGCGGGTGCAGAATCTGTAGATAATGGCTTACAGGTATTAGGGGGTTACGGCTTTTGTACAGATTTTGGTTTGCAACAGTATTATAGAGATATTAGAATTTCGTCCCTTTACGAAGGAACAACAGGAATTCAATCACAAGATTTATTGGGGAGAAAAGTGACCATGCAAAATGGAAAAGGTTTGGCCTTATTGGTAACTGAAATAATGCATACTATTGAAGCGGCTGCAAAAGAAGATGATCTTAAAGAATATGCTGCTGTTTTAGGTGAAAAACTAAAACTTTCAGAAAAAGTATTGGCACATTTAATGCCTTTTGCAATGAAAGGAAATTACGAACGCTATTTAGCAGATGCTAATTTATTTATGGAATACATGAGTATTGTGGTGATTGGATGGCTGTGGTTAGAAATGGCGGTGGATGCAAAAAAAGAAGTTGCTAATTCCAATAGAAAATATTCCCAAGATTTTTACGAAAGTAAAATTCATACCATGAAATTCTACTTTAAATATGAAGTGCCAAAAACAGTTTCTTTGGCGCTTTCTTTAATGGATGATGGGGTTTTGACAATTAAACAAGACAAAGAATATATCTTATAATGACCATAAAAGAACAATTTAATCTCGAAGGAAAAGTTGCTATTATAACTGGTTCTAGCAAGGGTATAGGAAAAGCGATTGCAAAAGGATTGGCAGAAAATGGTGCACAGGTTGTCATCAGTTCTCGCAGTCAAGAAGCCTGCGACGTTGTAGTGGCAGAATTTAAAAAAGAAGGCTTAAGCGCCATTGGGATTGCCTGTCATATTGGAAAAGATGACCAACGAAAACAGTTAATTTCTAAAACAATAGCGGCTTTTGGTCGCATAGATATTTTGGTAAATAATGCTGCAACAAATCCTGTATACAGTCCAATTGAAGAAATAGATCCCGTAATTTTTGATAAAATTATGGAAATCAATGTCAAAGCTCCTTGGGCTCTGTCTAATTTGGTGTTGCCACATTTAAAGACAAATAAAAATGGAAGCATTATTAATATTGCCTCTGTGGAAGCGTTAACTCCCGGTTATGGTTTGGGGGTTTATAGCACAAGTAAAGCCGCAATTTTAATGCTGACAAAAAACCAGGCCAAAGAATGGGGTGTATATGGTATTAAAGTCAATGCAATTTGCCCAGGACTGATTAAAACAAAATTTAGTGCAGCTTTATGGCAAAATGAAAAAATGTTGCATAAGTTAGAGAAATCAATTCCAAGTGGAAGAATGGGAAAGCCAGAAGAAATGGTTGGTTTGGCATGCTTACTTGCTTCTAACGCGGGAAACTATATGACTGGAGGCGTGTATACTGCAGACGGGGGATATATGATTGCAGGCTAAAGCCTTTGATATGTTTTCGAACGTTTATTGTTGATTTTTTCTCTTTTTAATTGCTTTTAATAATACCTTAATATATTTTGCATGAACTTCGAATATTCAGAAAAATCAAAAGAACTACAACAGCGGTTAATCTCTTTTATTGAAGCTCATGTAGTTCCTATAGAGCAGGAATATATCACTTTTCAAAGTGCTACTAAAAATAATTGGACTCGCTTTCCAAAAATAGAAGTGCTAAAGCAAAAAGCAAAAGATGCCGGTTTGTGGAACTTATTTTTACCGAAGGATTATGGAGATTTAAGTCCAGGTTTAACCAATTTAGAATATGCGCCTTTAGCAGAGATTATGGGGCGTAAGATATGGGTTTCAGAAATTTTTAATTGTGCTGCCCCTGACACCGGAAATATGGAGGTGTTGGCCAAATACGGGGATAAAGCCCAAAAAGAACAATGGTTAACACCACTGATGAACGGTGAAATACGTTCTGCGTTTTTAATGACAGAACCAGAAGTTGCTTCATCAGATGCTACCAATATTGAAACTTCTATTGTTTTAGAGGGTGATGAATATGTGATTAATGGAATAAAATGGTGGTCTTCAGGAGCAATGGACCCAAATTGCAAAGTGGCAATTGTGATGGGTAAATCGGATCCCAATGCTGAAAGACACCAGCAGCAAAGTATGGTTTTAGTTCCAATGAACGCTCCTGGACTAGAAGTAGTTCGACCACTTTCAGTTTTTGGTTATTATGATTCTCCCGAAGGGCACGCTGAAATTATTTTAAAAAATGTGCGGGTACCAAAGGCAAATTTAATTTTGGGAGAAGGCAGAGGTTTTGAAATTGCCCAAGGTCGTTTAGGTCCTGGGAGAATACACCACTGTATGCGTTTAGTGGGCATGGCGCAATATGCCTTAGAATTGATGTCACAAAGAACTTTGGAGCGGGCTACTTTTGGAAAGAAGTTTCATGAGTACAGTAGTATTCGTCATGAAATTGCAAAGTCGCAATGTGAAATTGAACAAGCCCGGCTATTAACCCTCTCTGCAGCCGATAAAATGGACAAATCAGGAAATAAAGAGGCAAAAGACATCATTGCAATGATAAAAATTATTGCACCAAAGATGGCTCAAAAAGTGATTGATCGCGCAATGCAAATTTTAGGAGGAAAAGGAGTTGGTCCAGATACCTATTTGCCACATTATTTCGCGCTAGCGAGAATATTGCGCTTGGCAGATGGACCAGACGAAGTGCACATGTATCAATTAGGTAAAAGTTGTATAAAAAAATATGGAAATAAGCAATGAGCAACCAAAAAGTACGCAAAGGGGAGGAATTAAATGAAGTTTTATTAAAGAAATATCTTCAAGAAAACGACTTGTTAAATTCCCTAGAGAGTCCATTATGGGTTACTCAGTTTACTCATGGATATTCCAATTTAACCTATTTATTGGCATTCGAAAATAAAGAATTCGTGCTAAGGAAACCACCAATTGGTGCCATTAAACGAGGGCATGACATGCACCGTGAATTTAAAGTTCAAAGTGGTGTGCGCGCCGCTTTTCCTAAAGTACCAAAGATGTTTTCTTTTTCAGAAGACACTGCTATCTTAGGAAGTGATTTTTACATCATGGAAAAAGTAGACGGAATCATCTTAAATTATAAAGAAGCAAAACAAAGGAACCTTTCGTCGGTTGAATATACTACTGTTGCTAATTCTTGGTTGGAAACAATGACTCAGTTGCATGCTGTAGATTATAAGGAAGTAGGCTTAGAAAGTTTAGGAAAACCGGAAGGATACGTTTCAAGGCAGGTTGCTAATTGGGGAAAACAGTTTTTAAAAGTAAAAACAACTGCATATCCTGAAGCAGCATTGGTCATGGAATGGATGGAGCTACATCAGCCTAAAGAGTCTCAGCATTGTTTAATTCACAATGACTATAAATACGATAATATTGTTTTTAAAGACGACTCGTGGAAGGAGGTTGCAGCGGTTTTAGACTGGGAAATGGCGACCTTAGGAGATCCGCTGATGGATCTAGGAACTTCACTTGGCTACTGGACA
>JBLHGY010000040.1:0-12118 GCA_047616665.1 Polaribacter sp. | reverse complement strand
CCGCCATTTTTTTTTGTTTCTCCAAGTGCAGATAACATTCTAGGATGGTTGGTTCCTGGGTTTTGACCGATAACAATTACCAAGTCTGTATGCTTAAAGTCTTCTAAAGTAACAGAGCCTTTTCCGATTCCTAATGTTTCTGTAAGTGCAGCCCCGCTAGATTCATGACACATATTAGAGCAATCCGGTAAGTTATTTGTACCAAATTGTCGCACAAATAATTGATATAAAAAAGCAGCTTCGTTGCTAGTTCTACCCGATGTATAAAAAACAGCTTCATCAGGAGAGCTTAAGTTATTTAGTTCTTTTCCTATTAAATTGAATGCAGCTTCCCAAGAAATTTCTTCATAATTGTCTTTTCCTTCAGGCAAATACATGGGTTGTGTAATTCTACCACTTTTACCTATTTCATAATCAGATAATTCAGATAATTGTGCTACCGAGTGTGTTGCAAAAAAGAGTGGCGAAACCTTGTTTTTAGTTGCTTCTTCCGCGACTGCTTTTGCTCCGTTTTCGCAATATTCAGCTAAAAAAGCACGTTTAGCGTCTGGATCTGGCCAAGCACAACCAGGGCAATCAAAACCTTCTTTTTGATTGATGTTTTTTAAAAGTTGTATTCCTTTTACAAGACCAACTTCACTTGCAATAACTTGTATAGAAGATTTTATAGCTTTAAATCCAACCGCAGAAGTCGGAATTTCTTTTAACTGAATTCCTGTAAGTTTTTCTCGCGATTGTGCGTTTATTTTTTTAGACATTACTTTTTACTGTTTAATGTATGAGGGATTTGCGTAAATGGTCATTTTATTTTCTCTCGTAAAACCAATTAAGCAAATACCAAATTCTTTTGCAAAATCTACGGCTAAAGAAGAACATCCAGAAACAGCAATTATAATGGGTATTTTGGCAATAAATGCTTTAGATACAATCTCGTAAGAAACTCTACCACTAACCAATAAGTAGTTGGCGCTTTTTAATTTATTCTCTATTAATAAATCTCCAATAGTTTTGTCTACAGCATTGTGTCTGCCAATATCTTCTTTGATTGTTAAAAGTTTGTTTTGTCTATTGAAAACGGCTGCGGCATGACTACCACCAGATTTTTTAAATGTTTCTTGAAATGCATTCATTTCAAGAAACATTTTATGAATTATAGTTGATGTTAATCTTGTTTCTGTGTTTAATTTATCTCCGTTTACTTCAATATCTTTTAATTCTTTTTTACCACAAATTCCACAAGAAGAAACAGACAATAAAGTTCTTTTATTGAGGTATCCTTTTCCTAAGTTTAATTTAGAAATAGTTATATTTATTATAGAAGGAATCTCGTTTTCCGATTTCTCTATTGTTGCTTCAAAGTTGGCAACACTTTTATAAATATCTTCTGCAAATAATAAGCCTCTTATAAGTGCTATGTCATTATCCGGAGTTCTCATCACAACGGTATACGGCTCACTATTTATATTTATTTGCAAAGCTGCTTCAACTACCAAATCATCTTCAATTTTATGCTGAATTTGATGGGTAATTTTTAAACCTTGGTAAGAGATTGTTTGCATGAAATAAGTAGCTTTACTACAAATTTACTAAAAATAAGCTTAGTGAATACTTTAGAAAGATCTAAATTAGATTAGATAATTTTATGACAAATTAATACAATTAATTCGTTTTTAAAATTTGTTGTAAAAAAGATAAATACAGTACCACCCTCTTTTATCTTGGTTTCTTTTCTTATTTGGGCTACCGTTTTAGGGAAGTTTCTAATGGTAATATTTGCTTTATTTTCTGGAAGTAATTTTTTTAATTTCTTTTTATCATACGAAAGAACCTGTTCAATTTTAAAGGTTCTACCCGGAAAATCTGTAAGAATATCTGAAGTGTAAAGATGAGAATGTTGATGAAGTTTTTGTACGTTAAGTTGGTTTGTAACTTGATGAAATCCACCAGATTTTAAAATGGCCGAATTGGGTTCATACAAATAAGAAAGTGGCTCTGAATAGTCTGAATACAAGTCTTCTTTATATTTGAAATCAAAAGTTTTTGTTTGGTTTTTACCAATGTTTACTGTTTTAATTTCAATTGCTTTAGAATGCTTTTTATCTAACAAAAACAACAGTTCCTTTACTTCATTATGAACGGCAACCACATGTACCTCTTTTATAAATTTTAATTCGTTTATGGCACTTGTTATGTCTAAAATAGGAGACGTTTTTATAAGAATTTGATTTGTTTTTGAAAATAAAAAATCAATGTTTTCTGGCACATTGGGTACGCAGTCTTGCAACAGAAAAACTTTTCCTTTTACAGCATCTCTTCTAGATGGATCTATATAAATACAATCGAATTTTTCTTTCGTTCTCTTAAGAAAATCGAAAGCATCGCCAGAAAAAGTACTAATATTATTTATTTTTAATTGTTTGAAATTATGCGCTACAATAGTTGATAATTCGGTGTTAATTTCACAATAGGCAACGGCTTCAAACTGCTTAGAAAAATAAAAACAATCAATGCCAAAGCCACCTGTAATATCAATAATTGATGCTCCGCTAACAACATTCGATTTATAGTTTGCAGTAAGTTCAGATGAAGTCTGTTCTATATTAATTTTTGAAGGATAATAAATTTGTGCTGCTCGAAACCAAGAGGCTAGTTTATGCTCAGACTTTTGTTTAGACACAATCTGATTTGCTAGTTCTTGAATTGAAACATCGCTAAAAGGACTCCCTTTTAGAATCAGTTTTGTAATATCTGTTTTTAAATTTTCAGTAATAAATTGCTGAACTTTTGTATGTAATATTGCTGTATTCAAAACGTTTTTAAATATCTTTTGTAATAGATTTCACAATTTTATTATCAGACAAAAATTCTTTTAAAATTACTTTTAACGCAGTATATAAAGGAACTGCGGTAATCATGCCCACAATTCCAAAAAGTAAACCACCAATAATAATAGTTAAAAATATTTCTAAAGGGTGCGACTTTGTAGTTTTTGAAAAAATTATTGGCTGACTTGCAAAGTTATCAATCAATTGTGCAATAAAATATCCAATCATTACATAAATCGTAGTTGGTAAGATGTCATTTTGAAAGTCTTGACCAATGTTACTTGTCATCGATAAAACAAACATAATAACCGCACCAATCATGGGGCCAACATATGGTATTAGATTTAATAAGGCACATAAAAAAGCGATTACTATGGCGTTATCAATTCCAAAAATTAATAAAATAATGGTGTATAAAACAAATAAAATAGTAATCTGTAAAAGCAGACCAATAAAATATCTAGATAATAACTCATTAATAGTTTCTAGTGATTTTGAAAATCTACCTTCCTTGCCGTTCGGAATTATAGTCATTACACCGTTTTTTAATAACTGGCTATCTTTCATAAAAAAGAAGGATATAAATAACACAGAAAATAGACCAACACTTAAAGATCCAACGGTTGCTACAACAGCATTTAAGAAATTTGGAATTTCTTTAAATTGGGCAAGAATATCAATATTTTTTAATTTATCTAAAACATCAATTCCTCGGGAAGAAAAGTAGGCCGTTATTTGATTAAATATTTCTTGAATATTTTCCTGTAATTTATCTACTTCTAACAAGGATAAACTTTGCCCTTGTTCTGCAATTAGTGGTATAAACATTAAGATTAGACCTGTCAAGAAACTTAACATTAAGAACATTGTAAAGATAACTGCGAGGGTGTTAGGGAATTTTAATTTATTTCTAAGTAACAGAATAATAGGTCTGGCAATTAGCGATAAGACTCCTGCAATAACGATGTAAACGATTACAGATTGAATGGCGTATAGAAAATAACAAAAAAGAAAAACGCCTAATAGAATTCCTAATGCTCTTAAAATACCGTTTGCTATTGTTTTTGAATTCATTAGTTATATCCTTTTACAGTTCCCATACTTAATTTATTTCCACTAGAAAAAGTGTGGCTTGTTGGTAATAATGTACCGCTTTCTGTGGTAATCCAATCTTCCCAAGTAGCCGGAACTCCTTCCATTTTCATACTTGGTACATTCATTTTATAGCTAATTGGAAAATTATAATCATCTAAAATCCAAAGATACGAATCTCCGGGGGTAGAACCACCGTTTCTATATTTTACTAAAAGTGCATCTTTACCGTCAACTTTTTGAATACTTCTAACAATTCCTTTTTCAAATAGTTTATGCGGTGCTACTAACCAAAAAGAATCATTATTAAAAATATTCCAAGCTTTTAATATTAGTGCAGGGTCTGCAATTTCTTGTTTTGTATTGTTGAAGAAGATGGTACTATTTTCTTTATTCCGGGTATGTAAGTTTACATGAATAGTATCCCAATAGACCGCTACTATGTCTTTTTCTTTGTCCCATTTAAAACTTCTTCTTCCACCAAAACTCCATTCTAAAAAGCGTGTATTTTTATAAGCCTCATGTTTTACAGCTTTTAAGATACTTTTTGCCAGGATATCTGCTTTTCTATTTTCAGCTTTCACTTTGCCCATTGGTATCTCTAAACCAAATAATGACAAGGTATGTTTTGTAGGTAATTTTATGCCGCTTTTAGTTGTTTTCCAATCAGACCAAGTTGCAGAAAGGCCACCTATAGGAATTATTTTTACCCACATTTTAAATGAAGTAGGCATGTAGTTTTTATCTAGAATCCAAAGATAAGAATCTCCAGGAGTTGTGCCGCCAGAGGCATAGGTAATTAGTAATGCATTTTTGTTATTATATTTTACAATACGTCTTTCTGTGCCTGCATCAAAAACCTTGTAAGGCGCTACTAACCAAAAAGAATCGTTATTAAAAAAGGCGCTTGCTTGCTTAATAATTTTGGAGTTTACTACTTTTTTATCATCAATATATACTTCAGATTTCTCTGATTTTTTAGTATTTAAAATAACCTTATTTTCATCCCAAGATACTACTACAATATTTTCTTGCTTGTACCATTTATAGTGATGTTTTCCTCTAAAACTCCATTCTAAAACTTCTGTATTTTTATATGCTTCATACGCTAATTCTTTTAACATTTTAGATGCCAATTCATCTGCCTGTTTTCCTTGTTCTCCTTTTGGAAGGGACTCGTTATAAGTAAAATAAAAAATAGCCAACACCGCAACTAAAAGTAGGAAAAGCAGTGTGGTATATTTAATAATTTTTTTCATAGTAATACATTGTATGAGAGGCTAAATTATTAATTTTTAGAGGAAAAAACTATTTGTTTTGCTCATTATAATTTAAAAATCAGAAAAAATCTTAGTAAATTTTTTTGGAAGTTCTTTTGAGTTTGAAATGAGCGCTTTTGTAAAAGGATGCATAAATTCTAAAGAAGCCGCATGTAAAAACAATCCTTTACCATTTAAGATTTTATGTTCTAAAAAATATTCTTTGTCTCCTAAAATAGGATTTCCAATTGCAAACAAATGTTTTCTTATTTGATGTTTTCTGCCCGTTTTAGGTTGTAGTTTTACTAAGTTTAAAAAGCTAAAACGTTCTGAAGCAACAGAAGCTATTACTTCAAATTCTGTGAGTGCGTCCTTTTCATCGATCGTTGAATTTATAATTCCTTCAGCACTCATTTTTCCGATAGTAATTGCAAAGTAGGTTTTTTTGATTTCTTTGTGTTCAAATAATTTACTAAGCGCTGTAATTGCGGTATTCGTTTTTCCTACGAGTAAAAGGCCACTCGTAGGATAATCTAATCTATGAACAGGTTGTGGTTTTACAGCATTTGAATGCCTGCTTTTTTTAAGATTTTGTGTCAATCCGTTTGCAATGGTTACAAATTTATTGCCACTAACTAAAATTCCTGCCGGTTTACAAATGATCGCTAAGTAATCATCTTCAAATACTACTTCTAAGTCTAGTTTTAACCTCTCAAAAGTTGATGAATTTTCGGATTCAAACAGTTCAATTTTTTCACCACCAGAAATATATATAGCAGTGGTAGCGATAACTCCATCAATAAAAATAAGTTTCTTTTTGATGGCTTTTTTAATAGCAGATTTAGTAGGTATTGTGTTAAATATTCCAACACCATATTCTTGAAAACGAACTTTGTTTTCTAATTCTTCAACAATATGTTTTTCTAATAATTGCATTATTTAGCAAAGAGTTGCTGTATATCTTTAAATGCTTTAAACTCTAAAGCGTTATTTTCTGGATCTTTAAAAAACATGGTTGCTTGTTCACCAACTTTTCCTTTAAAACGAATGCAAGGCGCTATTTCAAACTTTGTATTTGTAGCTTTTAATCGAGCTGCTAAATCATGCCAATCTTCCCAAGTTAAAACAACTCCAAAATGTGGAACAGGAACATCATGACCATCTACAGGATTCGAAATTCTTACCGCTTTAAAGTCCTCTTTTTGGTGAATTACCAATTGATGCCCAAAGAAATTAAAATCTACCCAATCTTCAGTAGAACGGCCTTCTTCACAATTTAAAACATCTTTGTAAAAAGTTCTGCATATCTCTAGATTCTGAACAGGTATTGCAAAGTGAAAAGGTTGAATCATCGTTTAGTTTTTAATCAGTTTTAGTTTCAGGTTGTTCTTTCGCGTGCTTTTGTTTTTTATACGCACTGCACATACCTTTGTAAAATAACTGTGTTTATAAAAAAGTTTATTTGTTTTCACAAATAGGATGCTAAAATTAATCAATTTTTTTCTTTTGTACCAACAACCAATTAAAATCCAACAGCTTTATCATCTCCTCTTGGATCTGCGCCACCCTCTAATTTTCCGTTTGGCAGTATTAAAATAGCATCAACACGTCCAATAATTAAAGAGTTACGCTCTACCAATTCGTAGCCTAATGCCTTTAAGTTATCTTTTGTAGTACTATCAAATCCATTGGGTTCCATTCTAATATTGTCTGGCAACCATTGGTGATGAAAACGCGCTTTATTTACAGATTCTTGCATTCCCATTTTATAATCTACAATATTTATAATATTTTGTAAAACAGAAGTTATAATTGTAGATCCTCCTGGAGTTCCTAAAACCATTTTAAGTTTTCCATCTTTTTCTACAATGGTTGGAGTCATAGAACTTAACATTCTTTTTTCGGGAGCAATGGCATTCGCTTTAGAACCTACAAGACCATACACATTTGGTACTCCAGGCTTTGCACTAAAATCATCCATTTCATTGTTTAAGAAAAATCCTGCTCCTTTTACAAGTACTTTAGAACCATATCCTGTGTTTAAAGTGGTCGTTACAGAAACTGCATTTCCAAATTGATCTACAATAGAGTAGTGGGTTGTTTGATCACTTTCAGGTCCTAAAATAGCTCCGTGAGAAACTTCTGATGATTTTGTTGCTTTATCCCAAGAAAAAGAATTCATTCTTTTTTTAATATATGAAGCTGCTATTAAACTGTCTACAGGAACATTTATAAAATCAATATCTCCTAAATAATGTGCTCTGTCTGCATATGAACGGCGCTCTGCTTCTGTTAATAATTGCACATACTTTGAAGAGTTATGTGCTATTTTAGTTAAGTCAAAAGGTGCTATCGATTTTAAAATTTGTGCCAAACAAATTCCGCCACTTGCTGGCAGGGTCATAGAAATAATTTTATGATTTTTATAATTAAATTCTATTGGTTTGCGCCAAATGGCTTTGTATTTTTCTAAATCTTCTAGTGAAATAATTCCACCTAATTCTTTTACATAGTCAACAAATAATTGTGCCGTTTTTCCTTTGTAAAATCCATCTTGACCATTATCTCTTATTCGTTCTAGAGTTTGTGCTAATTCTTCTTGTTTTAGTAGGTCTCCTTTTTTCCATTCTTTGTCAAATAAAACTTTGTAGTTATTTGCTTTTTCGAAAAGTTTACGAGTTCGGTTTAAAGATTTTGCTTGCATATTTGTAACTTTAAAACCATTTCTTGCCATATCTATAGCAGGCTGAATTAAATCTTTAAAAGGAAGTCCTCCAAACTTATGATGCACTTCAAAAAGGCCAGCAATTGTTCCTGGAACTCCTACAGAATGTATTCCAAAACTACTTTTTCCTGGAATTACATTTCCTTCTGTATCTAAATACATATCCTTACTTGCATTTAAAGGTGCTTTTTCTCTAAAATCTAACGCACCCGTTTTTCCGTCACTAGCTCTATAGACCATAAAACCACCGCCACCAATATTACCAGCAACCGGGTATACAACGGCCAATGCAAGTTGTGTGGCTACCATAGCATCATAAGCATTCCCGCCTTTTTTTAAAATATCAGAACCAATCTTAGAAGCTTCCTCTCTGGCAGACACTACCATTGCTTTTTCAGTAATTAAACCCGTGATTTTTTCTTTCTTGCTGTTTGTTTTGCAATTGGAAAATAATAATGAAATTGTAAGGACTAAAATTATTTTTCTCATACGGTAGTATCAATTTTTTTTAATTTCTGGTTTGTGTGTGCTATTAATTCCTTAAAAAATAGGGTAAAATCTGCTTCAAATTCAGCTTCTAAGCACTGCAAGTCTTCAATAGCTAAGTTCATTTGAGATTTTCCTTTTGTTCTTTTATTCATGCCGTTTAAAACTTTTTCAATGCCGTCTTTATATTGATAGTTGAATAGAATATTATATTCAATCATATAATTGATGAATTGTTGAGATTTTATAGGCAAATCTAATTTAATCTCATCTAATAAATTGGAAACCGATTTTGTAAATAATTCTAAGGGAATTTCAGAATAGCTTGCCCAATTCTTAGCCAAGAAGTAGTCGTAAAAAATATCGATAATTACGCCATCATAATGCCGGTAGCGTTCATGTAAACGTCTTTTGCTTTTTCGAACCACCTCATGTGCATCTGTAAACGTATCTATTTCTCTGTGTAAAAAGATACCTTGCTGAATTTCTGCAGAAAAACCTTCATACTTATTTCCCTGAATATGATCTGCAATAAAATTGCCTATCATAATATTGGTATTGTTTCTTGATAAATATAAATGTGCTAAGAAATTCATTTTTTTAAAAGTAAACAAAAAACCATAATTAACTTAAAAATTAATTATGGTTTTCTTATTATTTATATGCTAATACCTACCTGCGCAGGAATAACAAATTTAATTGATTAACTATTTAACATTACTGGCATTACAAGCATTGTAACTTGTTCGCCTTCATCAGTACCATCAATAGGAGTTAAAATTCCTGCTCTGTTTGGTAAAGACATTTCAATTAAAACATCGTTCGAACTTAAATTGTTTAACATTTCACTTAGAAAACGAGAGTTAAAGCCTATTTGCATATCATCACCTTGATAATCGCAGCTTAAACGTTCATCTGCTTTATTTGCAAAGTCTAAATCTTCTGCAGAAATATTTAATTCTGTACCCGCCATTTTCAAACGAATCTGGTGTGTTGTTTTGCTAGAAAAAATAGAGACACGTCTTACAGAATTTAAGAAAGATGCTCTGTCTACTGTTAATTTATTCGGATTCTCTTTTGGAATTACTGCTTCGTAATTAGGGTATTTCCCATCAATTAAACGACATACTAAAACTACGTTATCAAATGTAAATTTTGCATTAGCATCATTATATTCAATTGTAACATCACTATCAGAACCGCCTAAAATTCCTTTTAATAAATTTAAAGGTTTCTTTGGCATAATGAATTCTGCCGTTTGATCTGCAGTAACATCTGTTCTTGTATATTTTACTAATTTGTGAGCGTCTGTTGCTACAAAAGTTAAGCTTTGAGAACTAAACTGAAAAAAGACGCCACTCATTACTGGGCGTAAATCATCATTTCCAGCAGCAAAGATTGTTTTAGAAATTGCAGTTCCTAAGATGTTTGCAGGCACTACCGTTTTACTTGGTGATGGCAATGAAACCGCTTTCGGGAATTCATCTCCACCAAAGTAAGCCATATCGTACTTCCCTTGATCAGAACTAATTTCAATGGTGTTACTACCTTCGGTTTTAAACGTTAATGGTTGGTCTGGAAACGTTTTTAAAGTATCTAATAATAAACGTGCAGAAACAGCAATAGAACCAGAACTATCACTTTCTACAGTAACTACAGAACTCATCGTTGTTTCTAAATCTGATGCAGAAATTTTTAGTTGATTCTCTGATAATTCAAACAGAAAATTATCTAAAATTGGTAATGTGTTGTTGCTATTTATAACGCCTCCTAAAACCTGTAATTGTTTTAATAATTGCGAACTAGATACAATGAATTTCATATACTGTTATTTCGTTATTTGAAATACAAATATATTCTAAATAAGTGACTTTAAAAATTATTTTATTAACAGGTTATCACGATTCTTTTTACGAATTCTAAAATGTTATAATTATGTTAACAAACTTCATTTTAGTTCTTAAAAAACTACATTTGTTTGTGTTCAAATTTTAAAATATGAAGAATTTTTTTTTACTGACAATTGTGTTTTTATTGATTATAAACTCAATATCTGCGCAAAAACCTCAAAAATTAACTTCCAATCAGATTTATGAAAAAATTCAAAAACTAAATTTTTTAGGAACCGCTTTATACATTGCAGCACATCCAGATGATGAAAATACGCGTTTAATTGGATATTTAGCAAATAACCTAAAGGCAAGAACTGGTTATTTGTCTTTAACAAGAGGAGATGGTGGGCAGAATTTAATTGGATCAGAAATTAGAGAACTTTTAGGGGTAATTAGAACGCAAGAATTATTGGCAGCTAGAAATATCGATGGTGGTGAACAATTTTTCACAAGAGCAAATGATTTTGGATATTCTAAACACCCAGATGAAACTTTAGCAATTTGGAATGAAAAGGAAGTATTAAGTGATGTTGTTTGGGTTATTAGAAACTTTAAGCCTGATGTAATAATCAATCGATTTAATCATAGAACTCCTGGCACAACTCATGGGCACCACACATCTTCTGCTATGTTAAGTGTTGCTGCTTTTGACCTCGCTAACGATACCTCTCAGTTTGCTTCTCAATTAAAATATACGAGCCTTTGGCAGCCAAAAAGATTGTTTTTTAATACATCTTCTTGGTTTTATAAGAGTCAACAAGATTTTGAAAAAGCAACAAAAGGCAAATTAATGGCTTTTGATGTTGGTGTTTATTATCCGTTAAAAGGGCTTTCTAACAACGAGTTAGCATCTATGGCAAGTAGCCAGCATCTTTGTCAGGGTTTTGGTAGAATTACTACTAGGGGAAGTCAGAATGAATATGTAGCCTTTTTAAAAGGAGACAAGCCCAAAGATGAAAAGGATATTTTTTCAGGAATTAATACCACTTGGAATCGTTTAAAAGATGGGGGAGAAATAGGTGCTATTTTATATGAAATAGAAGAACATTTCGATTTTGTGAATCCGTCTAAATACCTTCCTAAATTAATGGAAGCATATCAGTTGGTTCAGAAATTAGAAGATACGCATTGGCGCATAATCAAAGAAAAGGAATTGAAAGTAATTATTGAAGCTTGTGCAGGTTTGTATTTAGAGGTTTCTGCAAATAGTGCTTCAGGAGCGCCAAATACTTCAATAGAAATTAATTTTGAAGCTCTAAATAGAAGTACAATTGCGGTTGAACTTACTTCAGTTGAATCTAACATTGATAAAAAAACATTTCTGAAAGAGTTGGATTTAGAAGCAAATAAAAAAGTAAATTTTAAGGAAACAATCACACTAGCAACAACTGAATTTTCAGATCCTTATTGGTTAAAAAAAGAAGCTTCTTTAGGAATGTATTCGGTTGAAAACCAATTACTAATTGGTACACCAGAAACTCCAAGACCGGTGTCAATTAATTTTAATTTAATTATTGAAGGCATTCCAATAACAATTACAAAAAATCTGGTTAGGAGATATGCAGAAAGAGATATTGGTGAAATTTATGAACCTTTTGAGGTTTTACCTAAAGTAACCACTAAACTAAAAGACAAAGTACTTATTTTTTCTAATGATATGCCACAAAAAGTAGTGGTTGAGGTACGTGCAGGAGCAAATAATGTAGCTGGTGCTATAAAGTTAGAAGTTCCAGAAGGATGGAAGGTCTCTGCAAAAGCTAAAACATTTAGAATTAAACAAAAAGGAGATACATATGAAGTAGATTTTTTAGTTTTTCCAACGGAAAACCAGTCAGAAGG
>JBLHGY010000039.1:0-12184 GCA_047616665.1 Polaribacter sp. | reverse complement strand
TTTAAAGCACTTTTTGAATCTATTGAAAGAGAGCAAGCAAAAAGAGGAACACTGTAGTTTTTTTATTTCCTGAAAAAATAGCGTCTTATTTTTAATATAAAACAACAGGAAAAAATTATTTTACTTTCCTTCTTTTTTAAGATATAAAAATGAATAAACCATTAAAAGTATTTATCCGGTTATTTAGAAAATTAACAAACGGAAATCAGACACTTAAAACAATAGTGTGCTTAATTTTAATACTTTGTTTTGTTTCAATACTTATATCTTTAGCAGCGCATTATAGGGAATAGGCTAATTTTAAAAAAAGTATTGTTTATTTGTTATGAGCTCAATTTTAAATAAAAATGGAAAGAGAAGAAATACTAAAAGCAATAGAAGAAAAGTATGATAAATTAGGCGTTCCTGTAGACGCAATGTTAGAGGGCCTTTTGTGGAGTACCCCAACTACCTATTGGGACTATATTCAGACAGATGCACTTTTAGGTTTACAAACACCCAGAACTACACAACCAGATGAAATGGTTTTCATCATGTATCATCAAGTGAATGAGTTGTTGTTTAAAATGATTTTATGGGAAATTGATCAAGTTGCTAAAACCATAGAAGTTTCTGCAGGTAAATTTACAATGCATTTAAATAGAATTAGCAGATACTTTGACATGCTGTCTACTTCTTTTTCTGTGATGGCAGATGGCATGGAAAAAGAACAATATTTAAAATTCAGAAATACATTAACGCCTGCTAGCGGATTTCAATCTGCACAATATCGTAAAATCGAATTTGCTTCTACAGAACTTATTAATTTAATAGATGTACGTTATAGAGGTTCTATTGATCGTAATTCCTCTTTTAAAAATGCATATAATCATTTGTATTGGCAAGCTGCAGGTAAAAATTATACAACAGGGCAAAAATCGACCTTATTAAATCTCTTTGAGAAAAAATATATGGGAGATTTTATAGATTTTATGGAAGATTACAATACTATTAATTTGTCGTTAAAATTTAAGCAATTACCCAAAGATACCCAGTTAAACCCATTGCTTATAAAAGCGATGCGTCATTATGATTACACTGTAAATGTTAAGTGGGTGCTAGCGCATTACAATGCTGCAGGTAAATACTTAGGCGGAAAAGAGAAAGATTTAGAAGCAACGGGCGGAAGTAGTTGGCGTAAATATATGCACCCAAAGTACCAACGAAGAATTTTTTATCCTTATTTGTGGAGTCAAGAAGAGTTGAAAAATTGGGGGACATTTTAAATAAGTAACACGCTTTAATATTCTCTGGAGTTTGTTTTTAAAAACGGATAGTTATAAATATTCTAAAATAATTGTTAAAAATCATTTACAAGTTATTTGTAAATGATTTTTTCTTTTTAGGGATGGTAATTGTCAAAACTTTTTTATAAGTTTGGCACTTATGAAAATATGCAAATTAATTATTTGTGGTCTTCTTTTAACTTTTACCTGTTTTTCACAAGAAAAGAAAGAGACTTTTAAAGGAGGAGAGTGGTTGCGTTATAAAATGAGTTATAGTGGTTTTTTTCGCGCCGGAACTGCAGTTTTAGAGCTTAAAGAAACCAATCTAAATGGAGAGACAGTTTTTTATTCAAAAGCCACTGGCTGGACCTCTGGATTGATAAAATGGTTCTTTAAAGTAGATGATGTTTATGAAAGTTATTTTGATAAAGGACCAGTTAAACCTGTTCTTTTTAAAAGAAAAATTAATGAGGGAGGGTATAAAAAACATCGAATAACGAAGTTTGATTATACTTCTAATACAGCATATATTCAAGATTTTAAAAATCAGAAAGATACTTCAGTAGTTTTTTCTAAAGTACAAGATATGCTTTCTTCATTTTACTTTCTAAGGAAACAGGATGCAAAAACTTTGAAAAAAGGAGATGAATTAGCAATAGATATGTTCATGGATTCTCAAGTGTATCCTTTTAAACTTCGATTTTTAAGAAAAGAGGTTATAAAAACGAAATTTGGAAAAGTAAAATGTTTAGTATTTAGGCCACTAGTGCAGTCCGGTAGAATTTTTAAAGCAGAAGAAAGCGTAACCCTTTGGATAACCGATGATGCGAATAAGGTGCCAATTAAAATGAAAGCAGATTTAGCTGTGGGTTTTTTAAAAGCAGAATTAGTAGCATACAAAGGTCTGGCTAATAACTTTAAAAGAGCTGACTAAATGTTTAGTAAAATTAATTAAAACTTAACGAAACCATTTAAGGAACTTCCTTGTTTAGATTTAAAATAAATCAATTTTATTTGTACTTTTGGGTGCTTAATATAATTAGTCCCATTCTTTTGAAAAACATCATGTACCTATTATTCTTGTTTTGTGTTTTTTCTGCTTGTAAAAACGAGGGTAAAAACAAGGAAGCTGTTTCAAAATTGAAACCAAAACCAAAACCAGTATATAAATATGGTTTTAAGGTAGCAGATTATAAAGTTATTTTAGATACTATAAAAAGTGGAGAGAGTTTTGGAACTATTTTAGATAGACACCACGTAGAATATCCGAAAATCAGTAAAATCGCAGGCGCAATAAAAGATGTTTTTGATGTAAGAAGAGTAAGAGCAGGTAAGCCTTATATGATTTTATCAAGTAAAGATTCTTTGGAAGAAGCAAAAGTTTTTATTTACAAAAATGATAAGATTAGAGCTACTGTTATAGATTTTAAAGATTCTATCTTTAAAGCATATACCTACCTTCAACCTATAAAAACAGTAGAGAAAATTGTAGAAGGTGAAATATATTCAAATCTTTCTAATGCAATGGATAGTCTGCATTTAAACCCTAATTTAACTTGGAGAATTGCAGATATTTATGCTTGGACATTGGATTTTTATAAACTTCAAAAAGGAGATTCTTTTAAGCTTATTTTCGAAGAGAAATTTATAAATGATACTGTTTTTGCTGGGTATGGGGATGTTAAATCTGCTGTTTTTAATCATAATAAGAGAGATTTATATGCTTTTAGGTTTCTTGCAGATTCTATTTTGAATATTCATGAGTATTATGATGATACTGCGAAAATGCTGCGAAGTCAGTTTTTAAAGTCTCCAATAAAATTTCAATATAGAATTTCATCTAGATATAATTTAAAAAGAAGAATTGCTTACTACGGCAATAGAGTAAAGCCTCATAAAGGCACCGATTTTGCTGCAAGAGTAGGAACGCCTATTATAGCAACGGCTAGTGGTACTGTTTCAGAATCTAAGAGAAAAGGCGGTAACGGTAATTATGTAAAAATAAAACACAACGCCACATATAGTACGCAGTATCTGCATATGAAAAGGCGTAAAGTTAAAAGAGGGCAATACGTAAAGCAAGGAGATGTTATTGGCTGGGTTGGTATGACAGGAAATACGGGAGGACCTCATGTTTGTTATCGTTTTTGGAAACATGGCAGACAGGTAGATCCTTTAAGAGAAAAACTACCCGCAGCAAAACCTATGAATAAAGGTATGAAACCCGCATTTTTTGATTTTATAAAACCTTTAAAATCTCAAATAGATAAAAATCAATTACAAATAAAAGAAACGATAGTAACGGTAAAATAAGTTGCTTAAAATTTAGAAAATGGCTTTAAAAAACATCAATCCTACCAAGACTCAAGCTTGGGGAAAACTAACAAATCACTTTAATGAAAACAAGAACATTAACATTAAAGACTTGTGTAAAGATAAAAATAGAACTGCAGATTTTTCTTTAGAATTAGGAGATTTATCAGTAGATTTTTCGAAAAACAGAATTACCAAAGAAACAATTGCACTGCTAGTAGAATTGGCAAAAGAAGTAGACTTAAAGGATGCTATTGAAAAACAATATGCTGGCGCAGTAATTAACGTTACCGAAGGTAGAGAAGTTTTACATACTGCTTTAAGGAGTAATTCTGAAGAACCGATTTTAATTGATGGAAAAAATATAAAGCCACAAATACAAACTGCTTTAAGAAAAATTAGAAGCTTTAGTAATAAAGTTATTTCAGGGAAATGGAAGGGATATTCAGGTAAATCTATAACAGATATTGTAAATATTGGTATTGGAGGATCTGATTTAGGGCCAGACATGGTTGTAGAATCTCTTCAATATTATAAAAATCAATTAACTACACATTTTGTATCGAATGTAGATGGAGACCATGTTTCTGAGGTAATAAAAAAGTTAAATCCAGAAACTACATTATTTGTAATTGTATCAAAAACATTTACAACGCAAGAGACTATTACAAATGCAGAAACATTAAAAAATTGGTTTTTACAGTCGGCAACTATTTTCGATATTCCAAAACACTTTGTGGCAGTTTCAACAAACTTAGAGGCGGTAGACAATTTTGGAATTGACAAAGCAAACGTTTTTCCGATGTGGAATTGGGTTGGTGGTCGTTTTTCTTTATGGTCTGCAGTTGGTTTGTCTATTAGTTTATCTGTTGGTTATGAAAATTACAGAGCTTTATTAGATGGTGCAGAAGAAATGGACTTGCATTATAAAGATACAGACTTCGAAAATAATATTCCTGTAATATTAGCCTTGTTAAGTGTTTGGTATAATAATTTTTATGAGGCAGAGACAGAGGCAGTTTTACCATATTCTCAGTATTTAAAAAAGCTTCCAGACTATTTACAACAAGCTATTATGGAAAGTAATGGGAAAGGTATAGATAGAAATGGAGATACTATAGATTACCAAACAGGAACAATTGTTTGGGGAAGTACAGGTACAAATATGCAGCACGCATTTATGCAATTAGTGCATCAAGGTACAAAGTTAATTCCTGCAGATTTTATTGGGTATAAAGAGTCATTATATGGTTTAACAGATCATCATAAGAAACTAATGGCAAATTATCATGGTCAAATAGAGGCATTGGCTTTTGGCAAATCAAAAGAAGAGGTGTTTTTAGAACTAAAGTTTTCAGGAGACCAAGATAAAATTGCAAAATTATTACCATTTAAAGTTTTTGAGGGGAATAGGCCAAGTAATTCTATTCTTTTTGATAAGCTTACACCGCATTCTCTAGGTAAATTGATTGCGCTTTACGAGCATAAAATTTATACTCAAGGAATTTTATGGAACATTTATAGCTATGACCAATTTGGTGTAGAGCTAGGAAAAGAATTAGCTAAAAAATTATTAAATACCCATTAATTATAGGTTGAGATAATCAAGACTTTAAGAAATTAACCATTTTTACGTATTTTGTTAATAATTTGTTAATATAAAAACTATTTAATTATAAATTTTAATGCCAATTAAGTTATATTTGAAAGTCTTAATTTTTTGTTAAAAATTAACTTTAAATTAACATAAAAACTCTGTAAAAGGAGGATTTTTGCAAAAACTAATATAAATTCAAACTTAAACAATGAAAAATTTTAAAAACTTATTATTTGTAGCCCTGTTTTTTGTAACAGCTACAGTTTTAGGACAAACTAAAATTACAGGTACGGTTGTAGATGAAACCAATCAACCATTACCAGGTGCAAGTGTTCTTGTAAAAGGAACAACAAACGGAACATCAACAGATTTTAATGGTAAATTTACTTTGCAATCAGAATCAAATGAAGGTGTTGTAGTTGTCTCTTTTATTGGGTTCACAGCGAGTGAGGCATCTTTTTCTGCTTCGAAAAACGAGATAACAGTTCAATTGTTAGAAGACACAGGTTCTTTAGATGAAATCATTATAACTGCTACTTCTTTCGCGATAGATAGGAAAACACCTGTTGCCGTTTCTACAATTAAAGCTGCAGATATTGAGTTAAAATTAGGAACACAGGAATTTCCAGAAATTTTGAAATCTACTCCTGGAGTATATGCCACAAAAACAGGTGGTGGTTACGGAGATGCGAGAATTAATTTACGTGGATTCAGTTCTCAAAATGTTGCGGTAATGATCAACGGAGTACCCGTTAATGATATGGAAAATGGAGCAGTGTATTGGTCTAACTGGGCAGGTTTGTCTGATGTTACATCTGCAATGCAGGTTCAAAGGGGTTTAGGAGCTTCTAAGGTTGCAGTGCCTTCTATTGGAGGAACTATCAATATTATCTCTAAATCTACAGATGCACAGCAAGGTGGAAATATAAATATGTCTACAGGAAATAATGGGTATCAAAAATATGGTATGACGGTATCAACAGGGTTAATGGATAACGGTTTTGCCGTTACTGCTTCGGCGGCTAAGATCTCTGGAGATGGTTATGTAGATGGTCTTCAGTTTAGTGGAGTTAATTACTTTTTAAATGTTTCAAAAGAGGTAAATGATGCACATAAATTATCTTTCAATGTAATTGGTGCGCTGCAGACGCACGGCCAAAGATACAATGCTAGAACAATTGCTCAGAATAGAGATACTGAACAAGGAGGGAAAAGATTTAATCCAGATTGGGGTTACAGAAATGGTGAGGTAGAAAATATTTCTTATAATTTTTACCATAAGCCACAAATTTCTTTAAATCATGATTGGGTTATTTCAGACAAAACATTTTTAACAACAGTGGTGTATGCCTCTTTTGGTACAGGTGGAGGAAGAAGACTTTATGGTTCTGGGAAATTCACAAATGATGCTTACAGATTAGGCGATTCAGACCAACCAATTGATTTTGATAAAATTGTTCAAGAAAACAAAGATAACGGGGCCTTAGGTTCTACAGATGTTTTTGCAGCTTCAAACAATGATCATAACTGGTATGGTATTCTTTCTACTTTAAACACAGAGCTTTCAGATAATTTTACATTAACAGTAGGTTTAGATGGAAGATATTATGTGGGTTCTCATTATTATTCAATTACAGATTTATTAGGTGGTGAGTATTTTTTAAACCCAAGTAGTAATGATAATAATAAGAATACCGCTTTAAAAGTTGGAGACCGTTTTAATAGAGATTACGAAGGAAGAGTTTTGAGATACGGAACGTTTGCGCAATTAGAATATTCGCAAGATGCTTTATCTGTTTTCTTATCTTCGTCAATTTCAAATACAAGATACGGAAGATCTAGTTTCTTAGATGATTCTTCAAATCCAAATGGAAACGTGTCTGATAATGCAAACTTTTTAGGATACGGTGTTAAAGGTGGCGCAAACTACAATGTAGATGATACGAACAATGTTTTTGCTAATATTGGATACTTTTCGAGAGCACCATTCTTAACAGGAAGTGTTTTCTTAAATAAAGAGTCTGTAGAGTTAAATTCAGAAGCAATCAATGAAAAAGTTTTCAGTGCAGAAATAGGATATGGATATAGAAGTGAAAACTTTAATGCCAATATAAATCTGTATAGAACTTCTTGGTTAGACAAGTCAATTACCGCAAGAGTATTAGATCCAGTTAATTTAGGCCAATTTTTAGAAGCAAATATTGCTGGATTAGATGCATTACACCAAGGTATTGAATTTGATTTTGTTGCTAAGTTAAGTGATAAATTAAAACTTACAGGTATGTTTTCTCTTGGAGATTGGACATGGCAAAGTGATGTAGAAGGTCAATTATTTGATCAAAACAATGTAATAATCAAAGAAGTTATTGTAAATGCAAAAGGCTTAAAAGTGAATGATGCAGCTCAAACAACATATGCTTTAGGTTTAAATTATAAGATATTAGATAGAACAAACTTATTTATAGATTATAATTATGCAGGAGATATATATTCTAAATTCAACATTTCAAGAAGTATAGACAGAGAGAATACTTGGAAAATGCCAGGATATCATTTAGCAGATTTTGGTTTTAGACATGGGTTTACTATTGGAGACTTTTACACGACCTTATCTGGTAAAATGAATAACATATTTGATGTTGAATACATTTCTGATGCATTTGATGATGGAACACATACAGCTTCTGGGGCTAACGTTTATTACGGCGCTGGAAGAACATTTAGTTTGGGCTTAAAAGTTAATTTTTAAAAAATACAATCATGAAAAAAATTCTACTATTATTAACAGTTTTTTCAATGGTGTTCGCTTCTTGTGAGCCATTAGAAATGATCAATGCAGAGTCTGATGCGATGCCAAACCCTATTGTTGGAGATGCAGAGTACACGCTTACAGCCGATGACTATGAGGCATTCGAATTAGACAACGGGAGCTTTGGTTCAGAAGATGCAGTAAAATCTGTTATTCCACCGTTTTTAGCTGAAATGTTTCCTGTTTGGGGAAAGAACTCTTCAGTGTTACTTAATTACCAGTTATACATTGGGAATGCAGACGGGATTAGTGATTATACTTCTTCGGAAGACTATTCTCTAGCACTTACAGATTACCCTGGAAACATAGACAACGCTGTTGCTTTTTATGAAAGTGAAAATTCTGCTGAATTATTACCAGGTATTTTAGCCTCAGGAGTTGCAACGGCAGCAGATGGAGACATAGTTTTAGCGAAATATAAGCAGTATGTTGGTGCAACTGTTAACGGAATTACTGAGTTTTACGCTGCAGATTTTGTAGAGGCAGGTACCTTATTAGATTTCGAAGCAGTAAGCGTAAGTGGAGATCAGGTTTGGGAAGGAACAAATTATGGAGCTAAAGTTACAGGCTATTTTGGTGGACAAAGACTGGTAAATGAAGATTGGTTAATTTCTACAGAGATAGATTTAGCTAGTTTTCCTAATTCATCTTTTCAAGCAAGTCAAATTTTTAACTATGGTGATCCTTCTGGTTTTAGTGTTTTAATTTCAGCTGATTATACAGATAATGTTGCGGCTGCAACTTGGGATGTTATTGAATTAACGAATGTACCTGATGGAACATCTTGGGATGTATACACATCTGATGCTTATAGCTTAGCTGCTTATAATGGAGAAACTATAAATATTGCTTTCAAATATACTTCTTCAGATTCTAATGCTGGTACGTATGAAATTGTGGATGTATCTTTAAAAGCGCCAGGTGTAGAAGGCGTTACAGAACGTAAATCTGATTTTTATACCTATGAAGGTGGTTCTTGGGAGTTATCTGAAGGTGTTTACTACTTAAGTGATGCGGATTACGATTCTATGGGTGAAGCTAGCGGGCAACCAGGAAAATATAATAATTTTAGTAGTTCAATATCTCCAGACGATTATTTATTAAATTTTTTAAGTAATAAATACACGTATGCTTTAGAAGGAGACGATTTATCTGTAATTTATAAATATTATTCTAGTAATTCAGGAGCTCAATTAAGAGGGAACTTATATACATATATGAACGGTGCTTGGTCAGGTTTCAAGTCTACAATTAGTACATCGTTACAATTTGGTCACGACGGTGCTACTTGGGTGCCAGATAACACCATCAAGTATACACTAGTTAGAAATACAGACTATGAGTATATGTCTGCTCAATTGACAGGTAATTCAGATTTTGATAATGTTAGTTTGGCTAACCTTGCTAGCTATGGAGATTTTGATTATAACTGGTTAGATGAACAAATTCATTTTGCATTGGCGCTCTTTTTAGATCATTTAGATCCAAGTGCTGCTGAAGGGCAGAAGTATATTTTAACCTATGTTATTTATGACAATGGCGAAAATGATTACCAAACAAGTTTTATTAAGACAGACGGAGCTTGGGTTCTGAATGACTAAAAAATAAAAGGATACTTTCTAAAAACCACCTCATTTGAGGTGGTTTTTTTGTTTTAAAAATGAGTAACTTTGTACCAACAACAAACTAATTATTAGTATCATGAAAAATGTGCACTCTTATTGGGCTTATTTAGTACTTGCAATTTTAATATTTGCAGTAGTAAATGCAGTTATTGGATTTAGCAAAAAGAAAAAATTTACAGACAAAGATTTACGTATTGGCTTATTCGCGTTAATTGTTTCTCATATCCAATTATTAATAGGTTTGGTTTGGTATTTCATGTCGCCTTGGTTTAACGCATTAATCACAGATGCCGGAGCAGTAATGAAAGACAAATCGGTAAGATTATTGGCAGTAGAGCACCCAGTAATGATGATTTTAGCCATCGTTTTTATAACTATTGGTTGGTCTAAACATAAAAATAAAACAACAGATAGCGCAAAGTTTAAAACATTTGCAATTTTTTACGGAATAGGTTTATTATTAATGCTTTCAAAAATTCCTTGGAACAACTGGTTATAGTACTGATCATTCCTCACCCTCAGTTATAAACATAGGAAGCTATATTATATTTATATGAAGATTTTAAGCTATATATTATCTCCAATTTTTGCATTCGTATTTTTTTTGTTGTTGATTATTTTTCATCCATTGCAATGGATTGGTCTAAATGTTTTTGGTTATAAAGGACATAAGGTTGTTGTAGACGTTATGAACTGGGCTTTAGTAAAATCTCTTTTAGTGTTAGCAATACGAGTTAAAGTAGAAAACAAGTACGAGTTACCTTTGAATACAACACTTGTTTTTGTATCAAATCATCAAGGAATATTTGATATTCCGCCAATTATTTCTTCATTTAAGAAACACCACCCTAAGTTTGTTTCAAAAATTGAATTAGGAAAGGGCATACCAAGCATTTCTTATAACTTGCGTAAAGGAGGTGCAGCCTTAATTGATAGAAAGGATGGAAAACAATCAATTACTACTTTAGTTGATTTTGCAAAGAACATTAACAAAAATAAATGGTCTGCCGTGATTTTTCCAGAAGGAACAAGAAGCAGAAATGGCAAATCAAAATCATTTGCTCCAAGCGGATTAAAAATAATTACAAAGTATAATAAAGAAGGTTATGTT
This sequence comes from Polaribacter sp., assembly GCA_047616665.1. Classification (GTDB taxonomy): domain Bacteria; phylum Bacteroidota; class Bacteroidia; order Flavobacteriales; family Flavobacteriaceae; genus Polaribacter. The sequence goes on along the minus strand of JBLHGY010000039.1, from coordinate 1,464 downwards.
GTACCTTTAACTATTAATAATTCTTGGAAGGTTTTTAAGTACGGCAAATTTCCATTTGGTATCGGAATTCCAATAACCATTACAACGCACAAACCAATTAAAATTAATACTTTGCCATTTAAAGAGTTATTAGAAAAAACGGAAACTACTATTAAAGAACATATAAAATAAATAATTATGTCTATAAAAAATATAAGAAAAGAAGTAATGCTAACGCTAGAAAAAAGTATGCAGAGCTTTATGGATACCTATTTAATTCCTGCAGAAAAAATATGGCAGCCAACAGATTTTTTGCCGAATTCGCAAAAAGACTCATTTATAACGGAAGTAGAAGAAATTAGAGAAATTTCTAAAGAATTACATGATGATTTTTGGGTAGTTTTAGTGGGAGATACAATTACTGAAGAAGCTTTACCAACCTATGAATCTTGGTTGTTAGATTTAGACGGTATAAATCAAGATCCAGACAATGGTTGGGCAAAATGGATACGAACTTGGACTGCAGAAGAAAATAGACACGGAGACGTTTTAAATAAGTATTTATATTTATCTGGCCGTGTGAATATGCGTGAAGTAGAAATTTCTACACAACATTTAATTGCAGACGGTTTTGATATTGGTACCTCAACAGATCCTTATAAAAACTTTGTGTACACTACTTTTCAAGAATTAGCAACCTATGTTTCTCATAACAATGTAGCTAAAATTGCAAAGAAAAAAGGACACAAAGCCTTGGGTAAAATGTCTAAAATTATTGCAGGAGATGAAATGCGTCATCACCAGGCATATTCGCATTTTGTAAAAGAAATTTTTAAGATAGACCCAAGTGAAATGATGTTGGCTTTTCAACACATGATGAAGCATAAAATTATAATGCCTGCATTGCATTTAAGAGAATCATTCGGAGCTAAGGGAACTGCGTTTGATGATTTTTCTGCGGTAGCACAAAGAGTAGGAGTGTATACAGGTTTTGATTATGTAGATATTTTGAAGAAATTAAATACGATGTGGGAAATTGATAAGATTACAAATCTTACACCGGAGGCAGAAAAAGCAAGAGATTATTTAATGAAGTTGCCAGATAGAATGTATAGAATTACAGAACGAATTGTAATTCCAGATACAAAGTTTAACTTTAAATGGATGTTACCAGCATAGCTTTATAAAAACTTAGTTTTTATGTGCTAAAAAATAGAAAGACCCTTCATTTTTAAAATGAGGGGTTTTATTTTAATTTTTATATAAATCTATTTCAAAAAGACAAACAGGTGCAAGTTTATAATGCTCTGGTAAATTAGAAGTGTTTTTTAAATTAAATAGTCCAAGAAAATGAAACTCAGCATTTTTATAATGGGTAATTAGATTTTTGTTTTCACCCAAAGTATCTAATCTAATAAATTGGATCTCTTTTTTTAGTGCATATTCTTTAGCCCAATTTGTAATAGTAGCAATATAATTGTTTCC
>JBLHGY010000038.1:0-12961 GCA_047616665.1 Polaribacter sp. | reverse complement strand
TTATGAAAATATTAGTTTGTATTAGTCATGTGCCTGACACAACTTCGAAAATTAATTTCACAAATAATGATACTGAGTTTGATAAAAACGGAGTACAGTTTGTAATTAATCCTTATGATGAGTTTTGTTTGACAAGAGCTATGTGGTTTAAAGAAAAACAAGGAGCTACCGTAACTGTTGTAAATGTAGGTGGTGTGGAAACAGAGACAACGCTTAGAAAAGCATTGGCTATTGGTGCAGACAATGCTATTAGAGTAAATATAAATCCAACTGATGGTTTTTTAGTAGCAAAAGAATTAGCGGCAGTAGTAAAAGACGGAGGGTACGATTTAGTTTTAGCAGGTAAAGAATCTGCAGATTATAATGGGCAAATGGTTCCAGGAATGCTGGCTGCTTTAGTAGATTTCAATTTTGTAAACGGTTGTGTAGAAATAGAGGTAGAGGATACAAATGTAACTGCTAAAAGAGAAATTGATGGAGGTACAGAAACATTATCTACATCTTTACCTTTAGTAATCGGTGGTCAAAAAGGCATTGTAGAAGAAAAAGATTTGCGCATACCAAACATGAGAGGAATTATGATGGCGCGTAAAAAACCCTTACAAGTAATAGAGGCAAGGGGTTCTGAGGCATCAACATCTGTAGCGTCTTTCGAGAAACCAGCACCAAAAGGGGCCGTAAAACTTGTAGATGCAGATAATTTAGATGAGTTAATTAGCTTATTGCATAATGAAGCTAAAGTAATATAATAAGGAGTGGTTGCTGCATTTTTAAAACGTGTAATTATTAATTTTACTCGAAGCAATTACAGAAGAATACAAACAAACGATTAAATAAAAAAAACAAAAAATATGTCAGTTTTAGTTTTTGCCGATTCAACAGACGGAAAATTTAAGAAAACTGCTTTTGAAGTAGTTTCTTACGGAAAGAAAGTTGCAGAACAATTAGCTAGTAATTTAGTAGTTGTTGCTATTAATGCAGCAGATGCAACAGCATTATATGCATACGGTGCAGAAAAAGTGTTAACGGTATCTAACGATAGTTTATCAACTTTTAATGCAAAAGAATATGCAGCTGTTATAGCACAAGCAGCAGTGAAAGAAAATGCAACTATTATGGTAGTAGACTCTAGTATTAATGGTTTGTATTTGTCACCATTAGTGGCTGTGGCTTTAGAAGCTGATTATGCCTCGAATACGGTTTCAGCGCCTTCTAGTATAACTCCTTTTACAGTAAAAAGAAAAGCATTTTCTAATAAAGCATTTTCAAATACAGTTTTATCTGCAGAGAAAAAAGTAATAGGTTTGGCTAAAAATTCTTTTGGAATACATGAAAATATGGTTTCTGGAGCTCTAGAAAGTTTTGATCCAACAGTTGCAGTTTCTGGAGTAAAATCAGAGAGTGTAGAAAGAGTTACAGGTAAAGTAACGATAGCAGATGCAGATACTGTAGTTTCTGCAGGTAGAGGTTTAAAAGGGCCAGAAAACTGGGGAATGATAGAGGAATTAGCAGCTGTCTTAGGTGCTGCAACTGCATGTTCTAAACCTGTTTCAGATTTAGGATGGAGGCCTCATGGAGAGCATGTTGGACAAACAGGTAAGCCAGTAGCTTCTAACTTATATATTGCAATTGGTATCTCGGGTGCTATTCAGCATTTGGCAGGAATTAACGCATCCAAAGTAAAAGTTGTTATAAATACAGATCCAGAAGCGCCGTTTTTTAAAGCTGCAGATTATGGTGTTGTGGGTGATGCTTTTGACGTAATTCCTAAATTAATAGAAAAATTAAAAGCTTTTAAAGCAGCTTAATCGTTTTTTCAGAGCGTTACTGCTCGAGTTCAACTAGTAAACATTCTAAAAACCTATCAAAATTTTATATTTTGATAGGTTTTTATTTTTATTACTTAAACAAAAGAGCGCAAACAATCGCTATACGGTTCAAAGAGACTTTTCTTCTCATAAAAAACCAAATTCAAGAAAGAATATCTCTTTTTGCCATATAATTTTTAGTAAATTGTCGGCTTAAAAGTAGCCACAAATACTTGTTTAATTAGCTGTTTTTTTATGCAGAAAGATATATGGGTTTAATAAAACTAACTATAAAAGGAATTTCATACAGTCAGACACAAACTGGTGCATACGCGCTCGTGTTAAGTGAAATGGAAGGAAGTAGAACTTTGCCAATTATTATTGGTGCTTTTGAAGCACAATCTATAGCGATCGCTTTAGAAAAAGAAATTAGACCACCAAGACCTTTAACGCATGATTTGTTTAAGACTTTTTCAGACCGTTTCTCTATAGAAATTAAAGAAGTTATTATTCATAAATTAATAGACGGTGTTTTCTTTTCTAGTCTAATTTGTCAAAAAGATGGGGTAGAAGAAGTTATAGATGCTAGAACTTCGGATGCAATTGCAATTGCAGTTCGTTTTCAAGCTCCAATTTTTACTTATGAAAATATTTTAGATAAAGCGGGTGTGTTTTTGAAAATAGAAGACGAGTTAGGGTTGAATGATCTTTCTGAAACAGAAGAAGTTTCTACAGATACGGAAGACATATTGGAGGTTGATACCACATCTTTAGATTCAAAGGTATCTATTTCTGAATTAAATGAACAGCTAGATAAAGCAGTTGCTGACGAAAATTACGAATTAGCGGCAAAAATTAGAGATGAAATCAGTAAAAAATCTTAAAATTAACTTAAACATGAAAAATTTATTTTTAATTGCTTTTTGTTTTGTTTCATTTTCATTTTTAGGACAAGATATCGTGCAAGAATCTAAAGAAAATACTGCTATACAAGCAGGAATTTCTTCTTCACCTAAACAAGATGCAAAAATAATTTCATCAACAGCAGATATTAAAGCAGTAGGATCCGAAGAAGATATATCTAAAAAAAAATTAAAAGAAGATACAATAATTGCAAGTGGAAGTTTTACTTTCACAAGCCTTTGGAGAGGTGTTTTAGGAATGTTTTCTTTACTACTTATTGCCTTTTTATTTAGTGCTAACAGAAAAGCAATTAGTTGGAAAAGAGTAGCCATTGGTTTATCGCTTCAATTAGTTATCGCAATAGGAGTTTTAAAAGTATCGTTTATTCAAAAAGCATTTGAATTGGTAGGAAAGCTTTTTATTGAAATTTTAGAATATACCAAAGCGGGTAGTTCCTTTTTGTTTGCAGGTTTAATTTCAGACATGGATTCTTTTGGATATATTTTTGCTTTTCAAGTACTTCCAACAATTATTTTCTTTTCAGCATTAACATCGCTCTTATTCTATTTAGGTATTATTCAATGGATGGTTAAAATGCTAGCAATTGGTTTGTCTAAGTTTTTAGGTATTTCTGGTATGGAAAGCCTGTCTGTTGCAGGAAATATTTTCTTAGGACAAACGGAGGCACCTTTGTTAATTAAAGCATATTTAGAGAAGATGAATAAGTCTGAAATGCTCTTGGTTATGATTGGTGGTATGGCTACCGTTGCAGGTGCTGTTCTAGCTGCTTATATAGGGTTTTTAGGTGGTGGAGATAAAGAGTTGGAATTGGTTTTTGCAAAACACTTGTTAGCTGCTTCTGTGATGGCAGCTCCTGGTGCTATTGTAGTTTCTAAAATCTTATATCCACAAACGGAAGAAGTTAACACAGATGTTACAGTTTCTCAAGAAAAAATAGGTTCTAATATTCTAGATGCTATTGCAAATGGTACTACAGAGGGTTTGCGTTTAGCGGTAAATGTAGGAGCTATGTTATTGGTTTTTGTGGCAGTTATAGCAATGTTAAATGGTGGTTTAGATTTAATAGGTAATATTACTTCTTTAAATGATTTAATTGCAGCGAATACTGCGTATGATAAACTTTCTATAGAATTTATTTTAGGGTATGCTTTTGCACCATTAATGTGGTTAATTGGGGTTCCAACAGTAGATATGACTCTAATGGGACAATTATTGGGTATTAAATTAGCTGCAAGTGAATTTGTGGGATATATACAATTGGCAGAATTAAAAAATGTGGCAAGTGCAACGCATTTAACGTATAACAAGTCAATTATTATGGCAACCTATATGTTGTGTGGTTTTGCGAATTTTGCATCTATAGGAATTCAAATTGGTGGCATTGGTTCTTTAGCGCCAGGACAACGTAAAACATTATCAGAATTTGGAATGAAAGCCTTAATTGGTGGTACAATTGCTTCTTTAATGTCTGCAACAATTGCAGGAATGATTATAGGGTAGTAGTAAATTACTAAAAGGAACTTCTAAAAAAGGTTATCTTCAAATCGTTAATAACTTTAAAATATTATTTAAAAAGCTTCGCCAAAAATGGTAGAAGCTTTTTTATTTTTACAAAGGCTTACTACAAAAAGTATAACCGAAGAAATAATTAACCGATTACATATTAGTATGAAGCAATATCACGACTTAGTAAAACACGTTTTAGAAAGCGGAAACGAAAAAGGAGATAGGACAGGTACAGGAACAAAAAGTGTTTTTGGGTATCAAATGCGATTTGATTTAAGTGCTGGTTTTCCAATGGTTACCACTAAGAAGTTGCATTTAAAGTCTATTATTTATGAGCTACTTTGGTTTATAAAAGGAGATACAAATATTAAATATTTACAAGACAACGGTGTGAAAATCTGGAATTCTTGGGCAGATGAAAATGGAGATTTGGGACCGGTTTACGGGCACCAATGGCGTAATTGGAATAGTGATGATATAGATCAATTAAAAGAAGTTATAACTACGTTAAAAACGAATCCTAATTCTAGAAGAATGATGGTTGCTGCATGGAATCCTTCTGTAATGCCAGATACCGCTGTAAGCTTTTCAGAGAACGTTGCAAATGGTAAGGCGGCATTGCCTCCTTGTCACGCTTTTTTTCAGTTTTATGTTGCAGATGGTAAACTATCTTGTCAGTTATATCAACGAAGTGCAGATATCTTTTTAGGTGTTCCTTTTAACATTGCAAGTTATGCTTTGTTTACAATGATGATGGCGCAAGTTTGTGGTTATGAAGCAGGAGAGTTTATTCATACTTTTGGAGACGCTCATATTTATAACAATCATAAAGAGCAGTTAGAATTGCAATTATCTAGAGATATTAGACCTTTACCAAAAATGAAAATGAATGCTGCAATAAGGAATATTGAAGACTTTACTTTTGAAGATTTTGAATTACTAGAGTACAATCCACATCCACATATTAAAGGAAAAGTAGCTGTTTAAAGGCACTACCATTAAATACTAAGAAGGAGCTTTTGTGGAATTTCACAGCAAGCTCCTTTTTTATGTTTTACACAGTAATTAAACTGTTTTCTCCACCCGCATAATCATTCCAGGCATATCCATCAGCTTCCGTTTCGTTTACAAAAGTACCGTCAATTAAATATTTAAATTGGTGAGAGGTATTTGCTTCTATATCCACAGTTCCTTTAAAAGATCCATTTTTTAATTTTTTTAATGGAGCAGATTCAGCATTCCATTCATTAAAAGTACCAACTACTGCTGCATTATTTGCTTCTTTTGCAACTACAGTAAACGTTACTTTACAAATTGGTTTGCTTTTTAAAAATTGTTTTTTAATTGCCATATTTTTGTAAGTTAAAATTCACAACAAAAATAGCCTACATTACCAATACAATTTATAGAAATTTAGGCTTTGGTAAAGAATTATCACTTTCATAAAACGAATGGGTAAAATTATTAATTGTGAAATTTTCACTCGATAAATTATAAGTACTCTTAAAATAATTTGGTTTCTTTTCTCTTTATTTTCAGTCTTTTTGACCGAAATCGGTTTCGTGTTTAGATTTTTTTTGATGAAAATGATATAAAAACGTCAAATCTGAAATCATTTCTCTTATTTTTGTAAAAATTGATTTAATTTATGATTACTGTAATAGCTGCAATTGCCACTAATAATGCTTTAGGAAAAGACAACGATTTAATTTGGCATTTACCTGCAGATTTAAAAAGATTTAAAAAAGTAACTACAGGTCATTATATAGTAATGGGTAGAAATACTTTTGAATCTATAGGAAGGCCTTTACCAAATAGAACCACCATAATTATTACTAGAAATAAAAATTATTTTAAAGAAGGGTGTTTAATTGCGAACAGTTTAGAGCAGGCAGTTGAAATGTCTAAGGAAGAAGCACAAGTATTTATAATTGGTGGTGCTCAAATTTATAAGGAAACAATTGCCAAAAACTTAGCGCAACAATTAGATATTACTTTGGTGCATAAAGATTTTGAAGCAGATGTTTATTTTCCGGAAATAGATGCTAAAATTTGGAAAGAAATAGCTAGAGAGAATTTTAAAGCTGATGAAAAAAATAAACTTGATTATAGCTTTATCTCGTATCAGAAAATTTAATGAATTCTTCCGCTTCTAAATCCACCACCTAAATTTATTTTATATTTTCTCTGAGCAAATAAAAAGTAATTAAAGAGGGTATAATTTACCTCGTATCCGTAATTTATTTGTGGTTGGTAATCTATGATATTCTCATAAATTCTAGTAGTATACATGCTAGGACTTTGAGCTCTTGAATTCCAACTTGCAACCCAGATGCTATTTCTATTTTCCATGTATTCTTGAGAATAGAAACCTTCTGGTTTTGCAGTACTTGCCAGGTATGCAGTAAAACCAATATCTATAATCATTATTTCATATTCTAGGCTATCATTTGCAATTCTAACAGGCGCTTCTTTGGGTATTTTTATCTTATTTGTGGGCAGCGAACTACACGCCCCAAAATAGAATAGTATGCAAATTAGAAGCAAAAATAGTAAGCGTAATTTCATTATTTTAATGATTATCATACGTAAAGTTGCAAAAATTATTTTAAAATTAATCGATTTTTAGATGATTTAACAGTAGTTTTAAGGACATTTAAAATTACGATTCATAATAACAATTGTATTTGTATTCTTATTTTTCACTCAGATTTCATTTGCTCAGATTTTACCAGAAAAAGAAAGGGCACTTTTAAAAGATGAAATTTTAGAAGATAGATTCAAAACCCTTTACTAGGTTTAATGAAAGATGTAAATACAGTGTATGTTTTAGAATTAAATACTAGAATTACCTTAAAAGAAAGAATAAAGACATTAGAATTATGCTTGAAGAAGCTGGTTTCTTTAGTGGCGGGGTTTTTGAATATGTAAACGAAAGACAAATAGTTATTAAACCAATTAAATACAATAAATGCAACAAAGATGTTTTTGGGTTACTGATAGTAAATTATATGAAGAATATCATGACAAAGAATGGGGTCAGCCTATTTTTGATGATGCAACACTTTTTGAGTTCTTAATTTTAGAAACTTTTCAAGCGGGTTTAAGTTGGATTACTATTTTAAATAAAAGAGAAAACTTTCGAAAAGCTTTTGATAATTTCGATTATCAAAAAATTGCAACATATCCAGAAAGTAAGTTTCAATCTTTATTAATAGATACAGGAATTATAAGGAATAAATTAAAGATAAGAAGCGCTATTCATAATGCGCAAGTTTTTATGGAAGTTCAGCAAGAATTTGGTTCTTTTTCAAAGTTTATTTGGTCTTATGTAAATGAAACCCCAATTCATAACAAATTTCAAAAGAGAGCAGAAGTACCGGCAACCACCGTACTTTCTGATACCATTTCTAAAGACTTAAAAAAAAGAGGGTTTAAATTTGTTGGTTCAACTGTAATTTACGCATATATGCAAGCCATTGGAATGGTAAATGACCATACAATAGATTGTTTTAAATATGTAGAATAGTAATTATATAAAAGTACTAAAAGTAAATTATTGACCTGTATACAGACGAATTACCACAAAAATTAAGACAATTATTCCTCCATAAATTAGCACTTTTTTTCCGGCTCCTTTGTAATAGCGCTTATGGTTTTTTATATCTTTTCTATAGCTGTAAGTCATTAATACTATAAAAGCTAAAATAAAAAAGATCATAAATATAATTCTACCAGTCGTAAAATAAGCGCTTAAAAACATAACTTCAATTGTTTAGTAAATTGTTGATGAATAGATTTTTTGAGTTTAAAACTTTCGTAAAGTTTCTATATATTGTCTATTCAAATGAATCAATATTTTATTCTACAAAATTACAAATAAAATGAAGAACGCCATCGTTTTTGGGGCAACTTCTGGAATAGGGAAATCTTTAACTGAGGTTTTAGTAAAAGAAGGATATAGAGTTGCTGTTACAGGGAGAAGATTACCGCTTCTAGAAGCCCTCAAACAGAAGTTTCCAAAGCAAATTTTAGTAAAGCAGAATGATATTCAGGATACTCAGGAAGTAGAGAACATATTTTCTGAAATTGTATTAGAATTTGGAACGATAGATCTTATAGTGCAATCTTCAGGAGTTGGTTTTGTGAATCCAAAATTAGAATGGTCTAAAGAAGAACAATCTATAAATACGAATGTTTTAGGGGTAACAAAATTATACACTTTAGCGTATAACCTTTTTAGAGCTCAACAATTTGGGCATTTGGTAGGTATTACTTCTATTGCGGCTATTCGAGGGAATCGTGCTGCTCCTGTGTATTTTGCTTCGAAAGCGTATCAAAAAGCATACCTAGAGAGTTTGTATATAAAAACCAAATCTATAAAATCGAAACGTGTTTTTATTACAGAAATTAGACCTGGCTTTGTAGATACTGCCATGGCTTTAGGGGAAGCTGTTTTTTGGATGGTTCCTTTAGAGAAAGCAGCAAATCAAATTTACGGTGCTATTAAAAGTAAAAAAAGAGTGGCTTATATTTCTAAGAGATGGCAACTTATTGCTTGGGGTTTAAAACTAGCTCCTGCCTGGTTATTAAAAAAGACATTATAATAATTTATAAGAGATAAAAATGAAAAATAAAATAAAATCAGTACATGAATTTCATACAGCTTTTGGTGCTGGTATTAAAAACCGACCAACAGCAAGCATTGATGAGGGTAGAAATTTACTTCGTTTTAATTTAATGAAAGAAGAGAATGAAGAATATTTAGAGGCAGCAGAAAATAACGATTTAGTAGAGGTTGCAGATGCTTTAGGAGATATGTTATATATTTTGTGTGGTACTATTATAGAGCATGGCATGCAAGATAAAATTGAGGACGTTTTTAATGAAATTCACAGAAGTAATATGAGTAAATTGGGTGAAGATGGAAAACCAATTTACAGAGAAGATGGTAAAGTTCTAAAAGGAGCTAATTACTTTAAGCCACATATTAAAAAAATTTTAGAGCAATAATTTTCAATCAAAATGAGCAATATTATTTCGAACATATGCCAATGTTAGTGAAATAATATTGTCTTCATATTTATAAAATTGAGTATCTAATTCGTCCCGCAAATCAATATTAGTATCTTTTTCCATTAAAATTTGTTGTCGTATTCTTAAGTTTTTAGGAACCGGAATTACTGGAAATAAGTAGATTGCTTTGGTAAGAATATCAACGGTGTTTTCTGCTTTAATGGCCAGGTATGCTTGAAATACTTCATGAGTAAATTGCCCAGAAGAATTAAAAAAGAACTGTATAAATCCACCGTTTGTAACGCTATCCTCTAAAACATCTAAGTAAATAAATGTTTTTTCAAATTCATTTAAATTACTAAAATTGTCTTTTTCAGGAATTTTTTTTCCAATTATTTCTCCAATTCTTGTGATTTTTTCTGCATCAACATTTAGAAGTAATGCAATTTCTGTAGAGGTCATTTTTTTATTTTTATTTAGTGCTACTCAATAGATTTCTTAAAAGCATTTTCTCCTCCAACAATTGGAAGTATTAATTTAGTGCCTTTTAAATCAATGGTCAATTCAGTTCCTGGTTTTGGTAACAGTGTATATTCACTGTCGCTAGAAAAAATCATTAAACCTATTTGTTGTCCTTTTTTAATGATTTGATCATCTGGTTGTAAATTAAAAGTCATTTCATAGAATGCACCTGGTTTTAGAGGCATGCCTTTTGTTAAGGATGTATGATTTTGTAGATCTGCCCATCCGCGAGTAATAATATTATCAGTAATTTTTATTCTCCTGCCCTTGTTCCATGGTAAAGAAACTAAATACACAGATAAGTTTACAGCTTTTTTAGAGCTTGCTGCTTTTATGGTAATGGTTGATCGTCCAGAAATATGCACATCTTCTTTTAAGATAGGAGATACATATAGTAAACGGTGCTCTGTAAAGTCTGCTTGTGCTAATGCATCTGCAGTAAAAGAATAATTATCTACTAGCATTTCTTTTCCTTTAGATGCGTTATTATTTAAAGATAAGCTCCCTGCTTTCGGCGCTCCTGGAGTTAAGAAAAAAGGAACTGGTTTTGCCGCTGGATTTGGATAATCTGCATAGGCGGTTGGTTCATTTCTTTGGTCATTTTCTCTAACAATCCATGCTTTTGCGTCTGCTTCAACATTATTTTCAACTCCGTGTAAATATCTTGTAAACCATCGGTTCATTATTTTCACCGGTGGCGGTCCACCATGACCATTTTGATGATAATATACTTGTGTTGGTAAGCCCATTTCTTTGGCACGTTCATAAATTCTAAAACTATGCTCTGGCATTACATTCCAATCATTAAATCCATGAGACATTAACAATGCGGCCTTCATAGGTTGCATGTCATTTATATAATCTCTTCCTGCCCAAAAATTGTTATAATCTCCAGAAGCTCTGTCCATACCATTAGCCATTTCTGTATCTCTAATAACTTTGTTATTTCTAGCTCTATTTTCTTCTTTTCCACTGTGAATAAAATCATATAACACGTCTATATCTTCCCCTAAATAACCACCCGGAGAACGCACTAAACCGTTAGAGCGGTAATAATGATAATAAGAAGTATTGGGTGCTATTGGAATAATAGCTTCTAAGCCAGCTACACCAGTTGTTGCTGCTGCCAAAGGAATAGTTCCATTATAAGAAGTACCCGTCATGCCTACTTTTCCAGTAGACCAAAACGCAGTTACGGTTTCTGAGCCTTCTCTGGAAGTAAAGCCTTTTGCACGGCCGTTTAACCAATCTACAACAGCCTTTGGTGCTAAAGATTCATTGTCTCCTCCAACCGTTGGCGCTCCATCTGACAAGCCAGTTCCGGGAGAAGAAGAATGCACAACAACATATCCTCTAGGAACCCATGTTTTAATTTGAGAATTTGAAATAATAGGACGTTTTCCTGTTCTTTTAACTTCTGGATGAAAAGGATTTGGTACTGTTTCTCCCAACTCATGCTTTACATTCCAAAACAACTCTCTTCCGCCATTGGCAACTCCAGAATAATACGGACTAGATTCATACACCACAGGTAATTTTAAACCTTCGGTTTCTGTTTGTAAAGGTCTTGTTATCGCTGTATGCATTCTGTCTAAACGTCCGTCGCCATCCGAATCAAAAGTAGTTTCTACCCACAAATCTGTACGAATCCATTTGCTATCATCAGCAAAAGCTGCTACTATTTGAGCTTCACCATCTTTAAAAACAGGTATTGCTTTCTCTTGTGCGGTTGTTTTTATAGCAAAAACAACAAGTACTGTTAAAAGTATTTTTTTCATTTTAATTATTTTATTTAAGAACAGAAAACTCAATAGAAGAATCTGTAAAAACGGTATGTGTTTGATTTTTAAAATCTTTTTCATCTGCTTTATAGATATTGTCTACATAGGTTTGCGGATTCAAATCTATTAAAGGAAACCAAGTGCTTTGCACTTGAATTTGCATTTTATGTCCTTTTTTAAACGTGTGAAAAACATCTTGCAGTTTAATGTTTACGGCCGTTTTTTTATTCGGAATAAAAGGTTCTGGATGCTCGAAACTGTTTCTGAAACGTCCTCGTAAAACTTCACTTCTAACCATTAAATGATAATTGCTCATTTTTAAATGGTCTTGTAGTTTGTCATTGGTTTCCTCTAAATTATCAGGATGTACGTCAATTACTTTTACAATCCAATCTGCTGATGAGCCTGTGGTAGCTACTTTTAATTTTGCTAAAATATCGCCAGCTAAGGTATAATTTTCCGATAAAACATCGGTTTCAAAGACCAAAACATCGGGTCTTCTTGCCGCAAAACGTTGGTCATCTGTCATGTATTTTCTTGGCGTAAAAACCGTTTTAATATCTTCGGAATACGGAACAGGATGTTTCAGATCACTCGTAAATTTAATTTCATGCGTTAATTTACCATCATGTTGTTTCGCTAAACCTTGATTTCTATTTAAAAACCAGTTTTCTTTCACCATATTTTCAGGAGGCCAAGCATCATACGATTTCCATTCTTTTTTACCAGAATCAAAAACATACGCTTCTGGCAAACCAGAATTTTTATCTCCTTTTCCTTTTAAGAAATGATTGAAGAATTTTGTTTCAATTTCCGATTGAAATTTCAAAGAAATAGAATCACCAAAGTAATAATTACCTACATAATTTTCTACTCCAGCTCTTGCCCATTTCCCATGATCCCAAGGACCAAAAACTAGGGTATTGTAATTTTCTTTTCCGTTTTTTTCAATGGCTTTATAGGTTTCTAAAGGTCCGTATAAATCTTCTGCATCAAACCAACCACCCACAATCATGGTAGCCACAGAAGAAGGTACTTTGTCTAAATGCTGAATAATTCCTTTGCTTTTCCAAACAGAATCATAATTAGGATGCTCTACAATCTCTTTCCAGAAATAATCATCAATTCTGTCTTTGTTTTCTGCAGTTTTTGCGTCTAATTTCTCGTATTGAAAATATTCGTTTAAGTTTTTTAAAGGCCCTTTGTCTAAGAAAAATTGATATTGATCTTTAGATTCCATTTTAGGAAAAGAGTACCAAGCAGAATCTGTTGGCGTATCTTTATAAGTTCCAAATAAAGAAATAGCTCTAAAATAACTTAATAGAAATGCGCCATTATGATGAAAATCATCAAAAAAGAAATCTCCAATACATGCTTGTGGAGATGCTGCTTTTAAAGCAGGAT
>JBLHGY010000037.1:0-13122 GCA_047616665.1 Polaribacter sp. | reverse complement strand
CTTGTTTTAAACCGTTTGGCCAAACCTCTAAATTACCACCGTTTTCTATGCTCCAATTTGGTGTAACATAATATAACAAATTTAAAACACGCCATCTTTCTCTATCTTTGTCATGAGAATTGTCTAAATGCGGATTCAAAAAATTATTCTTTTCCATTAAAGATAAACCGCCAGCATATAAGTTTTCATCCGCAAACAATCCGTTTAAATCACAGATCTCAGAAATGATTTTAACAACTTTCGTATCTTGAAATGCAAAAATAACGTCTTCCAATAAACCATCATATGCATTCATTTGAACGGCAGTAAATTTAAACTCTCGTAAATTCTTTTTCCGAACAGCCTCATCGGTTGAAGGAAACTTCGTATAAATTTCTAGTGCTAACTCATTAGGTAACAAACCATCGATGAAAAAATAACCAATCTCCTTTCTTCGCGATTTGAAATCGTGTTTTAACACCTCTTTTTCCTGCATCAACTTCAGCACGATAAATTCAGAAATCTCGTCTCTAGTCATGCATTACTATTTTTTTAGACATGTATTTCATAAAAGCTAAAATATAAAAAAATGGAAGAAATAACGGAGAACTTAGCGCTAATTTCAAATCTATCTCTTCCAAATACAACTCCCAAGACCCTACTTTCGAAACACCGTCAGAATTGCATTTTGCTATCGTTTCTTTCAGTAAAACGCACGTTTCATTATTCTGATATAGTTGAAGATTGACTCCGTAATCTGCCAAGGTTTTATAATCTAAATTATATTTCGCAGCCAAGAACAATG
Source organism: Polaribacter sp. (assembly GCA_047616665.1). Taxonomy (GTDB): domain Bacteria; phylum Bacteroidota; class Bacteroidia; order Flavobacteriales; family Flavobacteriaceae; genus Polaribacter. The sequence continues at coordinate 12,338 of JBLHGY010000037.1, read as the reverse complement.
AACTTCTATAAAAAGTTCCTTGGTGGTGTAAACCATTTCTAATCCACATAGAAAATGACCAAGAGGGATACTTTACTCGCTTCTTTTTACTGTATACAAATGGTATTGTACTCCCTTCATAAATAATCCTTCCTGATATTAAATTAGCTCTGCCTGTAATCTGTTTTTTAAAAACATTTCTCAAGGTATCTGGAGTGTAAAAAACATCCTCTGCTCCTAAAAAATACAACCAATCCCCCTTAGCCATTAAGACCCCTGTATTCATGGCTTCATAAATTCCAGAATCTCTTTGTGTTTTATAAAAAAAAGGTGCGGATAAAGTCCTTAAATATTCTTGTGTTTCTTCAGATGATTTACCATCAATAATCCAAACTTCAAAATCTCTAAAAAGCTGACTATTGATGCTATCAATAGTCGCTTTCAAACCTGTTATCTTATTTAAGACAGGTATTATTATAGATAATTTTGGATTGCTATCTTTCAATTATATAAAATATTTATCTAGTTTTCTACTTTCTTTCTCCCAACATAATATCGCAGCTACTTTCTTTTGATTTTCCTTTATCTCATTCATTAGTGCAGGACTATTTAAAAGATTCTGTATGGTAAAAGCAATTTCCTTTGGTGTGTAATCCTTTACAATTACACCTACATTATATTCTTTTATTATACTTGTAATCTCTGGTAACCTTCCTGCTACGATTGGTATACCTGCATGAATATAATCAAATAACTTATTTGGCAATGAATATTCAAAGCTTAAGCCTAATGGCTCTTCTAAAACCATTCCTAGAGTCGCTTTTTTAGTGTAATTAAATAATTTATCTCTAGAGATTCTTCCTAAAAAATAAACTCTGTCCTCCATTTTTTCTGCAATAACAAAAGCTTTTAACTCATCAGCTACTTTGCCATAACCTATAATTATCAAATCAAGATCATCAATAAATTTCAATGCCTTTATCATTGGTTTCAAACCTCTTCCAGGATTTAAAACACCCTGATATAAAATTATTCTTTTTGTTGTTGGAAAAACCACCTCCTCTAACTCTAATTTATCATTTTGCAAAGGAATATTCCTAATAACTCCCATATTATTATGGTATTTCTTCTCGTAGAAGTTTGCTATCGCTGCACTTACCGTATATGATTTTTTTATTTTAGGTAGAAAAAAACTCTCTAATGCTCTCCAAAAACTTTGAACAAATGCCCTCCCTTGCAGCTCTGGTCCTTCGGAGAAAAGTTCATGACTGTCATATACTAAATCAATTTTTTTTAGTCTACTTATAAAAAAACAAGCGGGCAAAGTATCCAAATCATTTGACAATATGTGGTCAAATTTTTTGAAAATTAGATAAAAAAACAGTCTCAAATTATACTCTGCATAGAATAAAAAATTATTATTAAAAACATGCTTTACTCTAACAATATCATATGCTCGGTTTACACCAATTGTATTTGACAAGGTTCTGCCATAGACTACTACCTCATAATTTTTACTAATTAGGTAATTGCATATTTTATGCACTCGATAATCGGTAGAAATATCATTAGTTACAGCAACAAATATTTTTTTATTTTTCAAAAATAAATTATTATTAATTAAACGCTAACTTGTTGGGCAACTTCAAATAACTTACCACCTTCACACTTTAATGTTTTCTGCTTAAACTTTACAATTAATTGATAATCGTGAGTAGCCATTAAAATAGTTTTTCCGTTTTTAGAAATTTCATTTAAAAGTTCCATTACCTCTAAAGATGTTTTTGGATCTAAATTACCAGTTGGTTCATCTGCTAAAATCAATTCAGGATCGTTTAAAAGGGCTCTGGCAATTGCTACTCTCTGCTGCTCACCGCCAGAAAGTTCAAATGTGTTTTTATAGTATTGAGATTTTAAACCCACTTTATCTAGTACCTCATAAATTTTTTCTTTCATAAGATTGTTGTCTTTCCAACCAGTTGCCTTTAAAACAAACTTTAGATTTTCGAAAATATTTCTATCATTTAATAACTTAAAATCTTGAAATACAATTCCTATTTTTCTTCTTAAAAACGGAATTTCCTTTTCTTTTAAACCTTTTAAATCAAACCCTACAATACTTCCAACTCCTTTTCTTAGCTGCAAATCTCCATACAAGGTTTTCATTAAACTACTTTTCCCACTACCCGTCTTTCCTATTAAATAACAAAATTCTCCTTTATTAATGGTTAAATTTACTTTAGAAAGAACCAAATTATCTCTTTGATAGATTTCTGCATTTTCTAAATGTAAAACAAGATTGCTCATAATATTAGGTTGTTTCTACAAATTTAAAAGTTTCTAACGATTTTTTACTATGAATTCATAACAATTCTTACTTTTGATTAAAAATTTGAGATTCTTTTGTTTTCCACTCCAACAAAACAAAGAATTATTCGTTATCTAACGAGAGAAATAAAATTTATATGAAATATCATTTTTTTAAAAAAGAGATGCTTTCTTTGTGTTTTTTCTTTGTTGCCCTTCCTTTTTTATCGCAACAAACAATTGCAAATGCAACAGATATAACTAGCTATAATTCTGGCTTAAACTTATACAACACAAAAGCGTATGCTGCTGCTCAAAAGACGTTTCACACATTTAGTAAAACTAAAAATATTGGTTCTAATTTAAAAGCAGATGCTTTATACTATGAAGCAATGTGTGCCATAAAACTAAAGCAGCCAGATGCAGATAAAAAAGTGCTTTCGTTTGTGGAAAATCATCCAAATAGCAACAAAAAAAATGCTGCTTTTTTTACTGTTGGAACCTATTATTTTGCGAATAAAAAAACTGCTTATGCTCTAAAGTGGTTTCAAAAAGTAGCTATTGATGAACTTTCTAATGAAGACCAAAAAAAGTTAAACTTTAAAATGGGTTATTGTTTTTTAACTACCAATAATTTAACTTTAGCCAATAAGCGTTTTCTACCATTAATTAATGATGCTAAATATGGAAATGATTCTCGATATTATTATGGTTTTATAGCCTATAAATTAGAGGATTATGATATAGCAGAATCTACATTAAAAGAAATTGCAGACAATGAATCTTACCGAGCAGAAATTTCTTATTACTTATTAGATATTAGTTTTAAAGTTGGAAATTTTGAACGTTGTATAAAAGTTGGATTAAAATTATTTTCAACAATAGAAAAAAAATTAAAATCTGATGTCTCTAAAATTATTGGTGAAAGCTACTTCAATCTAAAAGAATATAAAGTTGCAATACCATATTTAAAAGGTTATCAAGGAATTAAAGGAAAATGGAATAATACAGATTTTTATCAATTAGGATATGCATATTACAAGCAAAAAGATTTCGAAAATGCAGTAAGTAATTTTAATAAAATTATTGATGAGAAAAATACTGTTTCTCAAAATGCGTATTATCACTTAGGTGAATGCTATCTGCGCTTAGATAAGAAAGCAGCCGCATTAAATGCTTTTAGATCTGCGGCAGAAATGAGTTTTAACAAGAACTTGCAACAAGATGCAGCATTAAATTATGCCAAATTAAGTTATGAGGAAGGAAATCCTTTTGAAGCTGTAGCTAAAGTTTTACAAGATTATTTAAAGAAATATCCAACATCCAAAGAATATGCTAAAATTAATGAATTATTAGTTTCTTCTTTTCTAAATGAGCAAGATTACAAAGGAGCTTTACAATTTTTATCACAAAAAAAGTCCAAAGAAAATACCGCATTTAGACAAGAGGTTTCTTTGTATCGCGGCATTCAACTCTTTAATGAGAATAACTATAAAGAAGCTTTGAAACTATTTGTTGAAGGAAAAAAATCTAAGACTATTGAAATCAATCAAAAATGCAAGTATTGGGAAGCTGAAACTACTTATATGTTGCAAGACTATCAAACTGCTTTAATAAAATTTAGCAGTTTAAATACTTTGGTGAAACAGGATAAAATAGACACTTTTCTCTTACTAGATTATAATATTGGTTATTGCCATTTTAAATTAAAAGAATATACTAAGGCTTCTAAAGCTTTTGAAATATTTCTACAAAAAGATGCAATTCTAGAGGGTATAAAACATGATGCATTTACACGATTAGGAGATAGTTATTATGCAACAACAAGTTATAAAAAAGCAATTATTGCCTATAAAAAAGTAACAGATGATTTTGGCATTGGTACAGATTATGCGACATATCAAATAGGAATGAGTTATGGTTTTATAAATGAATATGAAGCAAAAATAATTGCGCTTAAAAAAGTAAATAGTGCATTTCCTATTTCAAACTTAAAAGATGACGCTTTGTATCAGTTAGGAAACACCTACTCAGCACTTAAAGATTCTAAAAATGCACATATTGCCTATAATAGACTTGCAAAGAAACACCCTAAAAGCATCTTCTTATCTAGAGCGTTATTAAGGCAAGGTTTGCTTTACTTTAACAACAACGCTTACAAAGAATCTTTAATAAAGTACAAAACCGTAGCGGCAAAATTCCCTAATTCCCCTGATGCGTTAGAAGCGGTTACCAATGCAAGAAAAGTGTATATAGAAGAAGGTAATTTAAGCGATTATGTTACATGGATAACTACTTTATCGTTTATAAATAATACCAATGCCCAATTAGAGAAAACTACATTTGATGTAGCAGAAAAAAAATATTTAGATGCTAAGAATGCAAAAAAAACTATAAAAAGTCTTAAAAAATACACTACAGAATTCCCTGAGGGAAGTTATAAAATAAAAGCAAATTATTATTTAGCAGATGTGCTTTTTAAAGAAAAGTTATTTCAAGAAGCAATTCCCTATTATACTTTTATTATTGAAGAAAAACGTTCTGATTATTCTGAAAATTCTCTAAATAAATTATCTCAAATCTATTTAGATAAAGACGACTTTAAAAATGCGCTTCCAATTTTAAAAAGGTTGGAAGAAGAAGCATATATTTCAGAGAATATTCTTTTTGCACAAAGTAATTTAATGAAAGGTACTTATGAAACAGAAGATTATGAACTTGCAATTACGTATGCTGAAAAAATATTAAGAAAAGATAAAATAAGCAATAGATTAGTGCACGATGCTAAAAAAATAATTGCAAGAGCTTCTCTTAAAAATAATGATTTTATGAGCGCTGAAGAATATTATACTGAAATAGAAAAAACTGCAGATGGTGAACTTAAAGCAGAAGCTTTATATTACAATGCATTTTTCAAAAATCAGCAAAAAGAATATGAAGCATCTAATAAAGTTGTTCAAGAATTAATTGCAAAATATACTGCTTACAAATATTGGGCTGTAAAAAGTTACGTAATAATGGGTGAAAATTATTATGCTTTAAATGATGTCTATCAAGCTAATTTCGTTTTAGAAAATGTAATAAAAAACTTTAAAGAATTTAAAGATATTATAGAAGACGCTAAAACTGCATTAAACACGATAAAACAAAACGAAGCCAAAAAAAATAATTCAGTAACTCCGCAAAAAAAGAAATAATGAGAAAATGCTTTTTCCTTTATAGTGTTTTAATAGTAGTTTTTTCTTCAAATGCTCAAGAAAAAAAGAAAGACACAATTATAAAAACTGAGATTGTAAACGTAATTACAAAGTATAATCCAAAAATTTCAGATGCAAAAAAAATAAGGAATAATCCAAAGGTAATTCTACTAAAAAAAAGCAACAAGAAAAAATTAAAATACAGCATTTTGTCTGCTCCTGTTGCTTCTACATTTATTCCTAAAACAGGAGTTGTAAAAGGCATTAATATTGGCGTAAAAGAAAGAATTTACAATAACTACCTAGCAGTCGGCTATGGTAATTATGCGAGTCCTTATGCCGAACTATTTATCCATAAGAACACTCGTTTTAATAATGATTTTGGCATCCATACAAAATATAGCTCCTCCAAAGAAAATATTAATAAAACTGGTTTAAATAGCACTTTTTCAAATTTTAGTATGGCAACTTTCTTCAAACAACAAGAAAGATATTTTGATTGGAAAGTACGTTTAGATGCAACACAAAATAATTATAATTGGTATGGTTTACCAACGGATAAAGCTTTTACAGATAATACGATAAAAAGTATTAATGAAGCACAAAAACATGCACATTTAAAGTTGGAAGGAGCCTTTAGTTTTCATGATTCTTATATAGATTTTAGTAAAATTTCTGTTTCTCACTTTACTGATAAATTTAATAGTTCAGAAACACTTGTGAATTTTGAGACAAAATTAGATTTTCCTTTAGACAGATTAAGTGCTAATTTAAATGATATTTCAATACTTACCGGAATAGCCTTTTTGAAAGGTGGTTTCCAAAATAATTATGCAAATTCTAGTGAAATAGACTACAATATAATAACTGCAAAAATAATTCCTAATTACAAAGCAGCGTATTTAGGTGTTTCCTTAAATATAGGTTTAAGGGCGTTTATCTCTTTAGACTTAGAAAATGATGTTACTAACTTTTTTATGTTTCCTAACTTACTTTTGCAAACAAGTATTTTAAAGAAGTATATAAATGGATATGCTGGTTTTTCAGGAGATTTAGAAACCAATACATACAAGAAATTTACAGAAGTAAATCCGTATGTTTCACCAACCCTATTCATAACTCAAACGGTACAATCTTCAAATTTATTTATTGGTTTCAAGGGAAATATTACACGAAACCTTAACTACAATATAAAGGCAAGTGTTACAAAAGAAGAAGACAAACCTTTATTTTTAAGAAATAACTCTAAATCTAACGGCATTGCAACTATTTCCGATGGAGAACCTTTAAAAGGTTATGAATATGGAAACTCCTTTAGTATTTATTATGATGATGTAAATACCACCTCTATTTTTGCAGAAATAGAATATCTTTTTGATAAAACCTTAACTTTTGCTACACAAATTAAATATGACAATTATACAACTACAACAGCACTAGAAAACTGGAATCTCCCGGGTTTAAAAGCTTCCTTTTTAGCAAAATTTAAAAGTAAAAAATGGTACGCTACTTCAAATATTTATTACAATAGTGAGCGCAAAGATGCGCTGTATGCTGCGAAATTTCCATCAAGCATAAATGGTGTAAAGACCGTATCTTCTTTTGCGGATGTTAACTTAAACGGTGGGTATCATTTTAATGATAAATTTTCTGCTTTTTTAGAATTAAACAATGTGTTAAATACAAATTACCAACGTTTTTCAAATTTTGACACGCAAGGGTTTCAAGCTTTAGCTGGACTTACTTATAAATTTGATTTTTAATTTTATTCAAAAAAATCTAGAAATATAAAGAAAGAGCTTTCTCATTTCGTTTTTGTAGTTTTAACGTCAATTAAATGATACACCATGAAAAAATTACTACTCTTAATTACCTTCTCTATATTTGTTGTTTCCTGCAACACAAAATCAAAACAAAAAATAACTCAAGGGCTTTCTTCGGAAGAAAAAATAGACTCAACACATATTAAAACGCTATTTAACAGCGTATTAAAAGAGGGTAAATCCTATGAATGGTTAAGAGATTTAACTCAGAATATTGGCGGTAGATTATCAGGTTCACCAGAGGCGGCTAAAGCCGTCGTTTGGGGAGAAAAATTAATGAATACAATTGGTTTAGACTCTGTTTGGCTTCAGCCCGTAATAGTGCCACATTGGGTGCGGGGAGAAAAAGAAATTGCAAGGTATACTGCAAACGGAATACAAAAAAACGTACCAATTTGTGCTTTGGGTTTTTCTGTAGCAACACCTAAAACAGGCGTTATAGCTGAAGTTATAGAAGTACAATCTCTAGAAGAAGCACAAGCTCTAGGTAAAAAAATGAAAGGCAAAATTGTATTCTTCAACAGGTCTTTTGATAACACTTTAATTAATACATTTAGTGCTTACGGAGGCTGTGTAGACCAAAGAGTGCAAGGTGCTGCGATTTGTGGGGCATTTGGAGCTAAAGGTGTAATTGTACGCTCTATGACTAATTCTGTTGATGATTTTCCACATACAGGAACCATGACGTATAATGATTTACCAAAAAAGCAATACATTCCTGCTGCCGCAATTAGCAGTAAGGCAGCAAATATACTAAGTGCAGATTTAAAGAAAAATCCGACTTTAAAATTCTACTTTAAACAAGACTGTAAAACGCTTCAAGACGCACCTTCTTTTAATGTTGTTGGTGAAATTAGAGGAATAGAGACGCCAGAAAATATTTTTGTTGTTGGTGGCCATTTAGATTCCTGGGATTTGGGAGAAGGAGCTCATGATGATGGCACAGGTATTGTGCAATCTTTAGAAGTTGCTTATTTATTTAAAAAAAATAATATTAGACCAAAAAACACCATTCGAATTGTATTTTTTATGAATGAAGAAAACGGAACACGTGGTGCAAAAAAATATGCAGAATTGGCAAAACTTAATAAAGAAAATCATATTGGTGGTTTAGAATCTGACGCTGGCGGACATACACCAAGAGGCTTTTCTATTCAAGCAAATGCATCGAATACAAAATTATTACAAAGTTGGAAAAAACTTTTATCTCCTTACGGCTTACATGATTTAAAAGCAGGCGGTTCTGGTGCAGATATCGCTCCTTTAAAAGGAGAAGATGTAACCTTAGTTGGCTACAGACCGGATAGCCAGCGTTATTTTGATTACCATCATACAAGCAGAGATACTTTCGATAAAGTTAACAAACGTGAGCTAGAACTAGGAAGTGCGTCTATGGCAAGTATTGTGTATTTAATGGATAAATACTTATATAATAACGTTTCAGTAAAACCATAAACACCATGCAAACCACTGTACTTTTTTTACGAATTCTATTTGGCATTCTTTTTTGTTTTGCAGGAATTATGCACATCATTAGACCGAATTTCTTTAAGAATTTTATTCCTGATTTTTTACCAAAGCTAGCCATAAATTATTTTTTTGGTTTACTAGAATTTCTTTTAGGTCTGGGTGTTTTTTTCGATACAACCCTAAAAAATGCAGCCATAGGAATCTTTATTTTATTGCTTATTTTTCTACCCATTCATATTTGGGATGCAACGAAGGTTAGGCCAGCTATTGGTTCTAAAAAAATAGCTTTTATTCGAATTCCGTTGCAATTTGTATTGATGTATTGCACTTATATTATATATATAAACTCCTAAGTTAAAGATTAAAAAAAATGAAAAAAAACCTTTTACTCCTCGTTACTATACTCACTCTTATTTCATGTAGTAAAGAAAAAGTAGATTTAATTGTAATCAATTCAAATACCTATACGGTAAATACTAGTTTTGATAAAGCAGAAGCTTTTGCCATTAAAGATGGAGTATTTATAGCTGTTGGAAAAAATGAAGAAATTACAGGCAGGTATCAATCTGATACAATTGTAGATGCAGAAAATAAAACCATAGTTCCTGGATTGATAGATGCACATTGTCATTTTTATAGAATGGGCTTGCAGCAGCAAAAAGTTTCTTTAGAAGGCACTAAAAGTTATGATGATGTATTAGAGAAGCTTGTCGCTTTTCAAAAAGAAAAAAATAACACTTTTATTACCGGGCGCGGTTGGGATCAAAACGATTGGGAGCTAAAAGAATTTCCAACTAAAGAAAAGCTAGATGCTTTATTTCCCAAAATTCCTGTAGCTGTTGGTAGAGTTGATGGACATGCTTTATTAGTAAATCAAGTAGCAATTAATATGGCTGGGATTACAAAAAATACAAAGGTCTCTGGTGGAGAAATTATTTTAAAAAATGGCAAACTCACTGGTGTTTTAATTGATGCAGCTATGGACTTTATTAAATTTCCAAAGACCTCAAATAAAGAAGCAATTCAAGGTTTATTAGATGCTCAAAAAATAGCTTTTTCATACGGATTGACAACCGTTGACGATGCAGGATTAGACAGAAAGACCATAGAGCTAATAGATAGTCTACAAAAAGCTAAAAGTTTAAAAATACGTGTATACGCAATGGTCTCTGGAGACAAACAAGCACAAATTGATTACTACATAAAAAAAGGAATTGTAAAAACAGACAAGTTAAATGTGCGTTCTTTTAAAATTTATGGAGATGGAGCTTTAGGTTCTAGAGGTGCTGCAATGCGTACTTCATATTCAGATAGAGAAAATCATTTTGGAGCCTTAATTTATCCGCCAGAAAGATATCAAGAAATTGCAAAACAAATTGCAGCTTCAGACTATCAAATGAATACACATGCCATCGGAGATTCTACAAATAGCTGGATGTTAAAAACCTACAAGGAAGTATTAAAAGACCGTAAGAATAGGCGCTGGAGAATTGAACATGCGCAAATAATTTCCGAAGAAGATTTTAATCATTTTGATAATATTCTACCTTCGGTGCAACCAACACACGCAACTTCAGACATGTATTGGGCAGGAGACCGCGTTGGAGCAAAAAGAATGAAGGGTGCCTACGCATTCAAAAAACTAGTAAACACCTATGGAAAAATTGCTCTAGGTACAGATTTTCCTGTAGAACAGGTAAATCCGTTTTTAACTTTTTACGCGGCAACTATTAGAAAAGATACAGACAATTACCCGAAAAATGGGTTTCAAATAGAGAATGCATTAACAAGAGAAGAGACTTTAAAAGGAATGACTATTTGGGCTGCATACTCAAATTTTGAAGAAGATGAAAAAGGAAGCATCGAAGTTGGTAAATTTGCAGACTTTGTTCTTTTGAATCAAGATATAATGAAAGTTGAAGGAAGCGAAATTCCTAAAACGAATGCTATATCAACTTATTTAAACGGAGAAAAGGTTTATTAAAATAATCAGAGTATATTCGCCTAAAATCTTAAAAAACACAAAATGAAATCTTACGCATACCTTATTCTTTCCCTTCTTATTTTTACTTCGTGCGGCAAAGACAATGACTTTGAACCTCAAACAGAAGAAGATATTATTGCGTACATAGAGGCGAATGATTTAGATGCAACTAGAACTAATTCTGGATTATATTACGTAATTGATAATGGTGGTTCTGGAGCAAGACCTACAAGTTCTTCTAACGTTACAGTTGCTTACAAAGGATACTTTCTAGATGGAAATACTTTTGACCAAAGTGGTGATGCTGGTATTTCTTTTGGATTAAACCAAGTAATCGCTGGATGGACAGAAGGAATTCAACTTTTTAAAGAAGGTGGAGAAGGAATGTTATTAATTCCTTACAACTTAGGCTACGGAGCAAATACACGTAATGGAATTCCTGGTGGTTCTGTTTTACTTTTCGATATAAAATTAATTAGGGTAAACTAATTTTTAAAAAAATGAAACCATACTTATATCCATTTCTTTTTATATTTATTTTTTCATCTTGCTCACCTTCTGAGCCTTTAGAAGAAGTAGAATTTATTGATTATGATGCTTTAAATGAAACTGAAATACAAAACTACCTTTCTCTAAATAATTTAAATCCACAAAAAAGTAGTTCTGGCTTATATTATATAATTACAGATGAAGGAATTGGAAATTCACCAACACTTTTATCAAATGTCAAAGTTAATTTTAAAGGTTACGGTACAAATGGTGTTATTTTTGAAGAAAGCCCTGATGAGGGTATTGATTTTAATTTAAATGATCTAATTATTGGGTTTTCTGAAGGAGTAACCTATCTCAAGGAAAATGGCGAAGCAACCTTAATAATTCCTTCAAAAATTGGTTACCCCAATAATTTACTACCACCTCATGGTCTTGGAGGAAAAGTAATTATATTCGATGTTAAACTAATTAAAATCAACTAAACAACCAGATTTAAAACTCATAAAAAAAGCGAAACTTAGAAAGTTTCGCTTTTTTTAGTTTAAGAAATAATTGGTTTTATAAAGTCATCAATTTTCGCAACTCCGGCATCTCCTATATGCTTTATAAAAGCAGAACCTACAATGGCTCCATTTGCATAAGAACAAGCAGTATTAAAAGTAGCTTTGTCTGAAATACCAAAACCTATAATTAATTTACTTTGCAAATTCATCCCTTTTATTCGTTCAAAATATTCAATTTGACTGTCCGAAATTTCTCCTTTTGCACCGGTAATAGATGCAGATGCAACTACATAAATAAATGCCTTAGAATAGGAATCTATCTTTCTAATGCGCGCTTCTGATGTATGAGGTGTTATTAAAAAAATATTTGTAAGTCCATATTTTTCAAAGAGTTGTCTATAGTGGTTTTCAAACTCTACCATAGGTAAATCTGGAAGAATTACAGTATCAATACCACAATCTACGCACGCTTGACAGAATTTATCTTCACCATATTTCAATAACTGATTCAAATAGCCCATTGCTATTAACGGAGTCTTATTTGTTTCTTTAATCGTTTTTAATTGCTCAAAAATAACATCTA
>JBLHGY010000036.1:0-13961 GCA_047616665.1 Polaribacter sp. | reverse complement strand
AGACTTGGCCTTCCTTTAAGAGGACAAAGAACTAAGAACAACTCTCGTACAAGAAAAGGTAAGAGAAAAACTGTAGCTAACAAGAAAAAATAAAGTTAGACAAGTAATAAAGATTTAATAATAGTTTCTAAACTATCTATTAGAAAACTAAATTACTAAAACTGAATAATTATGGCAAAAGCAAGTTCGAAAAAACGTAAAGTAATAATTGAGGCTGTTGGAGAAGCGCATGTAACTGCTTCTTTTAACAATATCATTATTTCTTTAACAAATAAAAAAGGTGACGTAATTTCATGGTCATCTGCAGGTAAAATGGGTTTTAGAGGTTCTAAAAAGAATACTCCGTATGCAGCTCAATTAGCAGCAGAAGATTGTTCAAACGTTGCAAAAGAGGCAGGTTTACGTAAAGTTAAAGTTTATGTAAAAGGACCTGGTAATGGTAGAGAATCTGCTATTAGATCAATTCATAATGCAGGTATCGAAGTAACAGAAATTATTGATGTTACACCAATTCCTCATAACGGTTGTCGTCCTCCAAAGAGAAGAAGAGTATAATTAAATATTTTAATCAATTAGGAATTAGATTATCGAAGGATTAGCCTTAATTCATAATCCCTAATTAAACAAACACGAAATGGCAAGATATACAGGACCAAAAACTAAAATTGCTCGTAAATTTGGCGAGGCAATTTTCGGAGAAGATAAAAACTTCGAAAAAAGAAATTACCCTCCAGGACAGCATGGAAATGCTAGAAGAAGAGGAAAGAAATCTGAATATGCTACTCAATTAATGGAGAAGCAAAAAGCTAAATATACGTACGGTATATTAGAGCGTCAGTTTAGAAACCTATTTAAAGATGCATCATCTTCTCAAGGGATTACTGGTGAAATCTTATTACAATTATGTGAATCTCGTTTAGATAACGTAGTGTATAGAATGGGAGTTTCTAAATCTAGAAGTGGAGCACGTCAATTAGTTTCTCACAGACACATTACAGTGAATGGAGAATTAGTAAACGTACCATCTTATAGATTAAAAGAAGGTGACGTTGTTGCCGTAAGAGAAAAGTCTAAATCTTTAAGTGCTATTGAGGATGCTTTAGCTTCTAGTAGTACTGTTTTTGAATGGTTAACTTGGAATTCTGATAAAAAAGAAGGAACTTTTGTTAAAATTCCTGCTAGATTACAAATACCAGAAAACATTAAAGAGCAATTAATCGTAGAATTATATTCTAAGTAATAAATTAATCACATTGAAATTTAGCCAAAGGGTATGTTCGTAGTTCTTCAGATCTATATACCGCGCAACTAAATGACAATTAAAACGAAGAAGATATGGCAATTTTAAATTTTCAAAAACCGGATAAGGTTATAATGATTGAGTCTACAGATTTTTCTGGTAGATTTGAGTTCAGACCTTTAGAACCAGGTTTTGGTTTAACTGTAGGTAACGCATTAAGAAGAGTTCTTTTATCTTCTTTAGAGGGATTTGCAATTACATCATTAAGAGTAGATGGTGTAGAGCATGAATTCTCTACTGTTCCTGGAATAGTTGAAGATGTTACTGAAATTATATTAAACTTGAAACAAGTTCGTTTTAAGAAACAAATAGAAGATACTGATAGAGAAACGGTTTCAATATCAGTTTCAGGTCAAGAGCAGTTTACTGCAGGAGACTTGCAGAAGTTTATTTCTGGTTTTCAAGTATTGAATCCAGATTTAGTAATCTGTAATATGGATAAGTCTGTGAAGTTAAACGCAGAAATTACAATAGAAAAGGGTAGAGGATTTGTACCTGCTGAAGAAAATAAAAAGTCTTCTGCACCAATAGGAACTATCTTTACAGATTCTATTTATACGCCAATTAAGAATGTAAAGTATGCAATCGAAAATTTTCGTGTAGAACAAAAAACGGATTATGAAAAGTTAGTTTTCGATATCGATACTGATGGATCAATCAATCCTAAAGATGCATTAACAGAGGCTGCAAAAATTTTAATTCATCACTTTATGTTATTCTCTGATGAGCGTATCACTTTAGAGGCGGATGAAATTGCACAGACAGAGACCTATGATGAAGAGTCATTGCACATGCGTCAATTATTAAAAACTAGATTAATCGATATGGATTTATCTGTTAGAGCTTTAAATTGTTTAAAGGCTGCAGAAGTAGATACATTAGGAGATTTAGTTTCTTTTAACAAAAGTGATTTAATGAAATTTAGAAACTTTGGTAAGAAATCATTAACGGAATTAGAAGAACTAGTTATTGTTAAAGGTTTAAGTTTTGGTATGGATTTAAGTAAATACAAATTAGATAGAGATTAATTTTTCATATTTTGCGCCTCATAATGAGTTGATGCAAGATGAAATATAAACAAAGGTCATGAGACACGGAAAAAAACACAATCATTTAGGAAGAACAACTTCGCATAGAAAGGCGATGTTAGCTAATATGACTTGTTCTTTAATAGAGCACAAGCGTATTAACACAACAGTAGCAAAAGCAAAAGCTTTAAGAGTATTTGCAGAGCCATTAATTACAAAGTCTAAATCTGATACAACTCACAATAGACGTATTGTTTTTTCTTACTTACGTGATAAATTTGCGGTTACAGAATTGTTTAAAGAAGTTTCTGTAAAAGTTGCAGATAGACCAGGAGGTTATCTTCGTATTATAAAGTTAGGAAATCGTCAAGGAGATAATGCTCCAATGGCAATGGTAGAATTAGTTGATTATAACGAAATCTATAATCCTAATAGTAAAAAAACAAAGAAAACTACAAGAAGAGGAAGAAGCAAGAAGGCTGATGATGCTCAAGTAGAAGGAACTGTTGCAGAAGAAAAATCTGAAGAATAAATAGAAATGAAAATTTTTTAATTTATAATAAAAAGGGATAAGCGTTTACGTTTATCCCTTTTTTTATATAAATTAGTTAAAAATTAAAATGTATATGAGAAAAGTTGTTTTATTAGGTTTGGCTATAATTACGTTTAGTGCTTATGCGCAAGATGAGTATGTAGACACTAGGAACGATGTTGTTGGTGAATTAACTATATATAATTCTGGTTTATGGATAAAACCAGTAAGCAAGGCAAAAGTAAAAGGAGATGTTTACTTGTTTACTAATTGGAAGAATATAGCAACCATTATTTCGGGCAAAGGAAAAAAATACATGTTATCAAATCTAAATTATGATACAAGTCAAGATAGATTCGTCACAAAAACTTCTCCAGACTCCGTTTTTGTTTTTGGTAAACAGTCTATTAAACAGGTTAAGGTAAATAATAAAATTTTTAAAAGATATTTAAAAAATGATCGTTATGATTATTATGAGCAGGTAGCTTTTGGCAAAGGAAGGGAAGTTTTAAAAAGGCAGGTTAAATTAATAAAGAAGGGGATTAAAGATCCCTTTACAAATGCTTATAAAAGCGATAAGTATGTACTAAAGACAAAATATTTTTTTAATTCTGAAGAGGGTATGAGGGAATTTAAATTACGCAAGAAGTCTTTTTTAAGTTGTTTTGGTGAAGATTCAAACCAAGTAAAGAGAATTATAAAGACCCATAAAATATCCTTAAAAGAGGATTCAGACTTAGTTAAAATATTTAAATTTTATAAAAAAAAATAAAATAGAAAAAAAGGTATATACGTTTGTGTTTATACCTTTTTTTCTATTTTTGTTTCAACAAACACAATTAAACAGCAATGAAATATCAAACTAGAAAGAGAGCATTAGTTTTATTAGCAGACGGAACTATCTTTTATGGGAAATCAGTAGGTATAGAAGGAACTTCAACGGGTGAAATTTGTTTTAATACCGGTATGACAGGGTATCAAGAAATATTTACAGACCCTTCTTACTTTGGTCAAATTATGGTAACCGCCAATGCACATATAGGTAATTACGGTATTAATGATACTGAAGTAGAATCAGATGGTATTAAGATATCTGGACTAATTTGTAGAAACTTTAGTTTTACTCATTCTAGAGTAGATTCAAATGGAAATTTGAAAGACTGGTTTGATAAAAATAATATTGTTGCTATATCTGATGTAGATACAAGAGCATTGGTTGCTTATATTAGAGATAATGGTGCTATGAATGCTATCATTTCCACGGAAATAGATAATATTGAGGGTTTAAAGAAACAATTGGCAAATGTTCCTACTATGAAAGGCTTAGAATTGGCTTCTAAAGTATCAACAAAAGAAGCTTATTTTATTGGTGATGAGAATGCACCTATAAAAATTGCTGCTTTAGATATTGGTATTAAAAAGAATATTTTAAGAAATTTAACAAGTAGAGGGGCATATATTAAGGTATTTCCTTACAATTCAAAGTTTTCAGAATTAGCGAGCTTTAATCCGGATGGTTATTTCATCTCAAATGGTCCTGGAGATCCAGAACCTTTAACTGATGCTCAAGAAGTAGCAAAAGAAATTATTAAAAGCAATGTGCCTTTATTTGGTATTTGCCTGGGGCATCAAGTAATTGCTTTAGCCAACGGTATTTCTACTTATAAAATGCACAATGGTCACAGAGGTATAAACCATCCAGTTAAAAATTTATTAACGGGTAAGGGTGAAATAACTTCTCAGAATCATGGTTTTGCAATTAATAAAGAGGAAACAGAGAATCATAAGGAGATTGAAATTACACATGTTCACCTAAATGATCATACAGTTGCTGGGATACGTTTGAAAAATAAATCGGTTTTTTCTGTTCAGTATCATCCAGAGGCTAGCCCGGGTCCGCATGATTCAGAGTATTTATTTGATCAGTTTATAGAAAGTATTAAAGAATCGAAAAATGTGCGTGTATAATCTTATCACACTTAAACTTTTATAAAAAAATTCCCGCACATTTATTGTGCGGGTTTTTTTATTAGTTTCAGCAAACGTTTTCGTAATTAATGAAAGACATATTACTAAATGCTTTATACATTTTGTAATTTAGCAGCGTTAGATTTTAAATTAATTAAATACAAGATATAATGAGTATTATTATTAGCGTTCACGCACGTCAAATTTTTGATTCAAGAGGAAACCCAACAGTAGAAGTAGATGTAACTACAGAAAATGGAATTTTAGGTAGAGCAGCAGTGCCATCTGGTGCCTCGACAGGAGAGCACGAGGCAGTAGAATTACGCGATGGAGGTAAAGCTTACATGGGTAAAGGTGTTTTAAAAGCTGTAGAAAACGTTAATAAAATTATTTCAGCAGAGTTATTAGGTGTTTCTGTGTTTGAACAAAACGCAATTGATCAATTAATGATTGATTTAGACGGAACTCCAAACAAATCTGTATTAGGCGCAAACGCAATTTTGGGTGTTTCTTTAGCAGTAGCTAAAGCTGCAGCAAATGAATTAGGTATGCCTTTATATAGGTATGTAGGCGGTGTTTCAGCAAATACTTTGCCAGTTCCAATGATGAATATCATTAATGGAGGTTCTCATTCTGACGCTCCTATTGCATTTCAAGAATTTATGGTGATGCCAGTTAAAGCTGAAACTTTTTCTCAAGCAATGCAAATGGGTTCTGAAATTTTTCATAACCTAAAGAAAGTATTACACGATAGAAATTTATCTACTGCTGTAGGTGATGAAGGAGGTTTTGCTCCAAACTTAGCAGGAGGTACTGAAGATGCATTAGAAACTATTGCTTTAGCGGTTGGCAATGCTGGTTATACATTAGGAGATGATATAATGATTGCTTTAGATTGTGCAGCTGCAGAATTTTATGTGAATGGTAATTATGACTATTCTAAGTTTGAAGGGGAAACAGGTAAAGTGCGTTCTTCTAAAGAGCAAGCAGACTATTTAGCTGAGTTATCAGAAAAATATCCTATTATTTCTATTGAAGATGGTATGGATGAAAACGATTGGGACGGTTGGAAATATTTAACGGAAAAGATTGGAGATAAAGTACAATTAGTTGGTGATGATTTATTTGTTACTAATGTAGAACGTTTATCGAGAGGAATAGAAAATGGAATTGCAAATTCAATTTTAATTAAAGTAAATCAAATTGGTACATTAACAGAAACTATCGCTGCTGTAAATATGGCTAAAAATGCTGGTTATACATCTGTAATGTCTCATAGATCTGGTGAAACAGAAGATAATACAATTGCAGATTTAGCAGTTGCTTTAAACTGTGGACAAATAAAAACAGGTTCTGCATCTCGTTCAGATAGAATGGCGAAGTACAACCAATTATTAAGAATCGAAGAAGAGTTAGGTGATGTTGCTTATTTCCCTAAAGAAAGAGCGTTTAATATTTAATTTCAAAGTTCGAAAATACAAAGCCTCTCAATTTTTATTGATGGGCTTTTTTGTTGTTAAATAATTTAATAAGTTAAGATTACTTTAAAACATTAAAATTCTACTAGAAGTAATTATAGATTGCTGCAAAATTTGGTATCTTCGTGCCAATAAGAATTATAGATCAAAATCATTATAAATGTCAGATATAGCTAAATTACAAATAGGAGAAAATTCATATGAATTTCCTTTAGTAAAAGGAACAGAGAATGAAGTTGCAATAGATATTAAATCGTTAAGAACGGTTACAGACGGTGTAATAACTATCGATGCTGGTTTCAAAAATACAGGTTCTTGTGAAAGTGGTATAACATTTTTAGATGGAGAAAAAGGAATTTTAAGATATAGAGGCTATGCTATTGAAGAGTTGGCAGAAAAAGCTGATTTTTTAGAAGTTGCTTATGCTTTAATTTTCGGAGAATTACCAACAAAAGAAGAATTGGAAAAGTTTCACGCAGACATAAAGGCTAAATCTGTGGTAGATGATGATGTACGTAAAATACTAGAAGCGTTTCCGAAAACAGCACATCCTATGGGGATTTTATCTTCATTAACAAGTGCTTTAACTGCTTTTAATCCGTCTTCTGTGAATGTGAATTCAGAAGAAGAAATGTACAATGCTATTGTGAAAATAATGGGAAAATTTCCTGTATTAGTAGCTTGGACAATGCGTAAGAAATCTGGTTTGCCTTTAAATTATGGTTCTAAATCTTTAGGTTATGTAGAGAACATTATGAAGATGATGTTTGAAGAGCCAAATGAAGAATATATAATAAATCCAATTATAAAAGATGCCTTAGATAAATTGTTAATCTTACATGCAGATCATGAGCAAAACTGTTCTACTTCTACGGTAAGAATTGCAGGTTCATCCCATGCTGGTTTATTTGCATCTTTATCAGCAGGAATCTCAGCGCTTTGGGGACCATTACATGGTGGTGCAAATCAAGCCGTTTTAGAGATGTTAGAAGCGATAAAGGAAGATGGAGGAGACACTAAGAAATACATGGCTAAGGCTAAAGACAAGAATGATCCTTTTAGATTGATGGGATTTGGTCATAGAGTTTATAAAAACTTTGATCCAAGAGCTACCATTATCAAAAAGGCGGCAGACGAAGTGTTAAAAGATTTAGGTGTAGAAGATCCTATTTTAGAAATAGCAAGAGGTTTAGAGCAAGAAGCATTAAACGATCCTTATTTTGTAGATAGAAAACTATATCCAAATGTAGATTTCTATTCAGGAATTATATATAGAGCTATGGGTATTCCTGTAGAAATGTTTACGGTTATGTTTGCTTTAGGTCGTTTGCCAGGTTGGATTGCACAATGGAAAGAAATGCGTTTAAATAAAGAACCAATAGGAAGACCACGTCAAATTTATACAGGAGAAAATTTAAGACCATTCAAGTCAATTGAAAAAAGATAATTAAAATAATTATATGTACTCAAGCAAGAAGCTTCATTTTATATGAAGCTTTTTTTATCACTTATATATGTTAAAACTGAATATTAAAAACGAAACTTCTAGATTAAGAGCAGTTGTTTTAGGAATCGCAAAAAATAATGGACCGGTGCCAAAGGTTGAAGATTGTTATGACCCTAAAAGCATACAGCATGTTGTAGCAGGAACATATCCTAAAGAAGAAGATATGGATATTGAAATGGAAGCGGTTGCTTCTATTTTAGAAAAGTACAATGTAGAAGTTTTTAGGCCAAAAATTATTGAAAATTATAATCAGATTTTTTCTAGAGACATTGCATTTGTAATTGATGACAAACTAGTGAGAGCAAATATTTTACCAGAAAGAGATCAAGAGATCGCAGCTATTAAACATGTTATCTCTAAAATTGATTCAAAAAATATCATAGAGTTACCGGAAGAATGTCATGTAGAAGGTGGTGATGTAATGCCCTGGAATGATTATATTTTTGTTGGAACTTATTCAGGAGAAGACTATTCAGATTATATTACAGCACGCACAAATATAGACGCTGTTATTGCTTTGCAAGAGTTGTTTCCAGAAAAAACGGTAAAATCTTTTGAGTTAAGAAAAGATAATACAAACCCTAAAGAAAATGCGTTGCATTTAGACTGTTGTTTTCAGCCAATAGGAAAGGACATGGCGATACTTCATAAAAATGGATTTTTAGTTGAAAAGGAGTATGAATGGCTATTAAATTTCTTCGGAAAAGAGAATGTTTTTGAAATTGATAAAGATGAAATGTTCAATATGAATAGCAATATTTTTTCTATATCTGAAGATGTAATTATTTCAGAAAAAAACTTTACACGTTTAAACTCTTGGCTTCGTGCAAATGGCTTTACAGTAGAAGAGGTTGCGTATGCAGAAATAGCAAAACAAGAGGGTTTATTGCGTTGTTCTACAATGCCTCTGATAAGAGAATAAGTTTTTATAGAAAAAATAATTTGACTTTTAGCTAGGATAAATTGCTACTTATTTGTTTTCTAGCAAGTTAGTGGTTTACTGTAAATGTACAGTAGCATTCTTGCTCTAATATTGTGTTTTTTAAAATTTATATTTAAAACCGTTTCCTAAAAAGGAAGCGGTTTTTTTAATAAAAGGAGTTTACTATTCTAAATATGTATCTATATTTGCAGTATATTTTAAAAAAAATGCATCAAACTACAAATACCATATTAATGGTTCGACCTATTAATTTTAGGAAGAATGAACAAACAGCCGTAAATAATTATTTTCAAGAAGATATTGATTTACAAAATGCTGAAATTAATAAAAAAGCTCAGGAAGAATTTGATGGGTTTGTTTTTAAATTAAAAAGTTTTGGTGTAAATGTTGTAGTTGTTTCGGATACAGAAGAATTTGATACTCCAGATTCTATTTTTCCAAACAATTGGATTTCTTTTCATGCTGATGGTACTGTTGGTTTATACCCAATGTTTGCAGAAAATAGAAGGTTAGAAAGAAGAGACGATATTCTAACTGAATTAGAGAAAAGTGAGTTTATTATAGAAAACGTTGTAGATTATACATCTGCGGAAGATGAAGGTTTATTTTTAGAGGGTACAGGTAGTATTATTTTAGATAGAGTAAATCATAAAGCATATTGTGCCTTGTCTGACAGAGCAGATGAAAACTTATTTATTGAATTTTGTGAGGATTTTGAATATACTCCAATAGTTTTTGTTGCAAATCAAACCGTGAAAGGAGATAGAGCAGTAATTTACCATACAAATGTTATGATGTGCGTTGCAGACACGTTCGCTGTAATTTGCTTAGATTCAATAGATGATAAATCTGAAAAGAAAAATGTATTAAAACATTTAAAAGAAGATGGTAAACAGGTAATTGATATTACGGAAGCCCAAATGCATAGTTTTGCAGGAAATATGTTGCAAGTTCGCGGTGAGAAGGACGCGCAATTTTTAGTAATGAGCAAAGCTGCACATGACTCTTTAACACAAAGTCAACTTGCAAAAATCAATAACCATTGTAAAATTATTTCTAGTTCTTTAGAAACTATAGAAACCTGTGGTGGCGGAAGTGCACGTTGTATGATGGCAGAAGTTTTTCTGCCAAAAAGTTAAAAGTTACTTTGTAAAGTAAAACAGGTTTTTTATACCCTTGCATTATGCACTTATTATTTCTAGCCATTGCACCTGTAGCAGTTGTAATTCTTTATATTTATTTTAAAGATAAATATGAGAAAGAGCCCATAAAAATAGTAGCAATAAGCTTTTTATTAGGCGCAACCGTGAGTATAATTTTAACTTTTACATTAGGGTATATTGCATCATCTTTAGTTCCTCTAACAGATGTAAAGAGTATTTCTCAACAATTTATAAAAGCATTTTTCACAGTGGCTCTTGTTGAAGAGTTTTCTAAATATATTATTGTGAGATTTTATGCACAAAAAAAGAACGAATTTAATGAGCCCTTCGATGGTATCGTTTATGCCGTAATGGTTTCTATGGGATTTGCTGCTTTAGAAAATATTTTATACACCTATCAGTATGGTTTTGGCGTAGGAGTTACGAGAGCCTTTACTGCGGTTCCTGCACATGCTACTTTTGGTGTTATTATGGGTTATTTTATAGGAAAAGCAAAGTTTTCTAATAACAGCATAAAACTTAATTTATTAGGACTTTTATTTGCGACACTATTTCACGGATCTTATGATTTTTTCCTTTTTATAAATTTTATACCAGGAATTTATATAGGCGCGTTCGTATCGTTGTTAATTGGTATTATATTTTCCAAGAAGGCTATTTCTAGGCACCAAAATAGTTCTAGTTTTAAAGTTTAATTACTTTTTTTATAATACTACTACTTCGATTTTTTAGTTGTATTTTTAAATAATATACCCCACTAGAAAGAGACGAAATATCAATCTCTTTTTTATTTAGAAAAATAGGTGCGTTAACTTTTTCTCCTAAAGAATTATAAACTTCAATATTTGATAAAGGCAAACTTGTTTTAATTTTTATTTTATGAATCGTTGGATTTGGACTGATACTTAAAAGCCCTAGTTCATTATTTGTTGTTGATAATAATGGAGCGGTTTCATCATAAAATTCATATAACTTCTGTTTAAAAGTAAATGGTATTCCAGAAATAGTTGTGCTAAAATTTTCTCTTGATATGTAATATTTTCCTGTAAGACCAATGTTTGCAATCGCTTCTACCTGGCTTCCTTGTTCTAATTCATCTTTTAAAGAGATCTTATTAAAGCCAGACAAGAAAATATCTTCACCTGGCGTTCTGTTATAGCTAATATAAATTAAGAAAGGAGTTAAAGTAGTTTCGTAACCTGCTAAGAAAAAACGATTATCATTGAATACAGCTCCAGTTATTAATCCTTCCACATTAGCAGTGCTAACTTTTGAAGCAACATGGCTTCCTGCTGTTAGAGGTACTTTATAAACGTTTGTTTTTAAATCTACCCAATTTTTGGTAAAAATTAAAACAGCATCTTCATAAATAACAATTCCCTCAGCATCAAAATTAGAACTGTTTGGTTGACTTACAAAACTTACTTGATCTTCATAAGAGAAAGATATGACTTCAGCAGAAACAGAATTATTATTTTTAAAATCTGATTTTAGAATAGTATAAATTTTTAAATCTTGCCTGTTTCCATTATTGTTTCCAATATCGGCAATAAAAAGGTGGGTGTCATTTTCAGCCAAATCTTCCCAATCAATATTTGAAGCGTTAGCTATTGAAATAGTTCTTAATATAGTGCCAGATAAACTATCTATTTCATATAAATTAGCATCGTCACCACTATCATTATGAGTTATTATTTTCCCATCTAAAAATAGCAATCCAGAAGTTTCTTTAACCTTTTCTGGTAGTTCAAACTTCTCTTTAAAATTACTTATTTGAGCCTGGTTATAAGTGATTTTAAACGTTAATATTGCAAGAAATATAAAGGTCTTTAACTTCATTTTATTTTTTTAATACTTCATCAATTATATTCCCTGAAGTACCGTTAGGGGCTTCAATTTTCAATAAATTAGAAATGGTTGGTGCAATGTCTATAATTTTATATGTTTTTTTTGATGCCCCTTTTTT
Organism: Polaribacter sp.; assembly: GCA_047616665.1. Classification (GTDB taxonomy): domain Bacteria; phylum Bacteroidota; class Bacteroidia; order Flavobacteriales; family Flavobacteriaceae; genus Polaribacter. The sequence continues at coordinate 2,076 of JBLHGY010000036.1, read as the reverse complement.
AATTCCATTTCCATAGAAAATCAACGGAACATGTGTGTCATAAGAGTAGCCAGAACCGTGGCTAGTTCCTTTTCTGCTGTAATTTAGAGTCGCTGGATAAGGAATCATTAAAACATCTCCAGAAAATTTAGGGTTGTAACCCTGTTGCAAAGAATGCATTAGACCCTCTGTAAAGTTCGTGGTCTGCAAAGTTCTTGCTGTTACGGCTTTGTATATTTTATCAAAACTTAAAACTTCATCTGCTAGTCTTTGCGCAACTGTATTTTTATTAAAGCCCAAAGCTTCTATTTTTTCTTGATCAAGAAAAATTTGGTAATTAGACACATTTTCTATCAGTTCTTTTGAGTTAAAATATTTTTGAGTGATGTTTGAAAGAAATTTTTTAAGTTTTTTAGTATTTAAATAATGTGCAGGAATTTTTAAAGATTGTAAATATGATGGAACATGCACTGCTGCATGATCTGCTGTTAGAAATAAAGTATAGTTTTCATTTCCTACTTCAGTATCTAAAAAATTAAAAAAATGTGCTAAGTCTTTATCTAAACGTAGATACGTATCTTCCGTTTCTACGGCTGCCACACCATATCTATGACCAACATAATCTGTAGAAGAAAAGCTTACTGCTAAAAAATCTGTAAACTTAGATTTCCCTAATTGTTCACCTTTGATAGCTGCTTTTGCAAAATCTACGGTGTATGTATTTCCTGCAGGAATTGTCTTTATCAAACTAAAATTATAGTTCTGTTCTCTTAACTTTTTTAGGTCTTTTGGGAAAACAGGTTTTTCTTGTCCGTTTAAATTATTTTCATAAATATTATTATCTGCTCTACTTTGGGAATAGGTATTTATGTCATACAGGGTTTCCCAAGTTTCGTTTAAGTATGCATCCGCTTTATTATTACTATTGAATGCTTTTACCCAATCTGGCAATTCTTCCATATAAAAAGAACTTGTAATCCATTGGTTCTTATTTCCAGCATCATACCAATACGCTGCATTTGCTGTATGGCCAACAGGTAAAATAGCAGACCTGTCTTTTATAGCAATTCCTATGGTTTTACCTTGCATATTCTGAGCTAATTGTAACTGATCTGCAATGGTTGTGGTGTATAACCTGAGCGGAGATTTTTTTCCCTCAATTCCTTGATTTCCAATTGTTTTATAATTGGCATCATCTACACAATAAATACTTTTCTTTAAAACTTTATCATACCAATTGTTAGAAATAATACCATGATTACTAGGTGATGTTCCTGCGTAAATAGAAGCATGACCAACTGCGGTATAGGTTGGTGTAAAATTATAATGTGCATTTTCTAGCGAAAAACCATTTTTTAAAATTCTATTAAAACCATCTTTACCATACCTATCTGCAAAACGAGTTAGATAATCATATCTCATTTGATCTATAACAATACCAATAACTAATTTTGGTTTTTTTATAGTTGTTTCTGAAAATTTACAATTAGAAAATAAAAGGATTGAAGTGAAAAAGTAGAAAATTGCTTTTTTCATTATTATAAAATAATTAAAGTTTTATCAAAAGTAATTATTTTTTATTTTGATGTGTGATAATTAACACTCAATTAATGATTATTTAATACTTTAGCTTAAAATTTGTTTGAATGACGTATTTAGAGCATGTTGGTAAATATTTTATAATGTTAGGTCGGGTCTTTAAAAAGCCCCAAAAACCGCTTATTTTTTACCAAGCCTTATTAAAAGAAATAGAAGATTTAGGTATAAAGTCTCTTGGTATTATCATGTTTATATCCTTCTTTATTGGTGGTGTAATTTCACTTCAAACGGCATTAAATTTAGACAGCCCTTTTATACCTGATTCTTTAATAGGCTTTGCCGCAAAAAGATCTATTATTTTAGAGTTTGCGCCAACTTTTTGTTCTATTATCTTAGCAGGTAAAGTTGGTTCTTACATTACTTCTAGTATAGGTACAATGAGAGTTACAGAGCAAATAGACGCATTAGAAGTTATGGGAATAAATTCTCTTAATCTTTTAGTATTGCCTAAAATTATAGCAGCACTATTCTTTTATCCGTTTTTAATTCTTTTAGCAA
>JBLHGY010000035.1:0-14040 GCA_047616665.1 Polaribacter sp. | reverse complement strand
GATCTAAAATCTATCTTTACTTTTTGTTTATCAGACAAATCAAAATATGGAGAAGTTTCTGTTTTTGGAGGGGGTTGCGATACTAAAATAGTTTTCACTTTCATACGCTTTCATTTTCGTTTTTTAGTTTAAAAGACCAATTTAAACATTATTAATAGGGGTGCTATTTCGAAGGCGCAAAGGTACAATATAAAATAAAATAACTTGCTAAAAACAAGGTTTTTATTATTAACAACTTGAAAAACAAACTTTAATAAAAATAAACAGAGAGTAACTGCCACAAAAAATGAAAAACTTAATGGCCCAAAACGAAATAACACAAAGAAAATCACTAAAAAAAAACTAATTGAATACAGGTATCCAAATTTAGAAACAACATAAAATCGAACCTCTTTTTTTATAAAAAAAAGTCTAATAACCCCTATTTCAAATAAGCTCTTAACTATAAAATAGCTCCAAATAATTCCTAAAATTAAAAAGAAAAAAGAAACGCTAAAAGAAGTGTTTTTATTTGTCTCTGCAACCAACAAGCTAGTAACCAGGGCTAAAACGGTAGATGAAAAGATAAATAATAAACTATAGAAAGAACTAAAAAAAGAAGTGTTTTCTTCTACTTCATCTTCGATAAAGCCCTTATTAAATAAAGCAAAAACATATCCTTTTAATTTGTCTCCATCTATTATTTTTAAAACAGCAATAATGGCAAATAGAAATACCAAGATAATGGAAATCCAGTTTGTATTAATAACTATTTTTTCTAGTGCTTGCACTTTTTCTTCTTTGATAAGGTTAACACAAAATTAGTAATTAAAAAATGTATATTTGTATTCTTAGCTTACGAAATTTTATTTATGTCAGACACACTAGTTATCATCCCCACTTATAACGAAAAAGAAAACATAGAAGGCATTATAAGAGCGGTATTTCAAGAAGAAAAAATATTTCATATTTTGGTTGTTGATGATAATTCTCCTGACGGCACTTCGTTCATTATAGACAAATTAAAAACAGAATTTCCAGAACAACTTTTTATAGAAAAAAGAGGGAGTAAAAATGGTTTAGGAACTGCTTATATCCATGGTTTTAAATGGGCTTTAGCTCAAGATTACAAATATATTATAGAAATGGATGCAGATTTTTCTCATAATCCGAAAGATTTAATTCACCTGTACAATGCATGCTCAAATGAAGATGCAGATGTTTCTATAGGTTCTAGATATGTAAACAATACCGTAAACGTTGTAAATTGGGACATTAAACGCTTACTACTTTCTTATTTTGCCTCAAAATATGTACGTTTTATTACTAGAATTCCAATTTTCGATACTACCGCAGGTTTTGTGTGTTGGAAAAGAAATGTTTTAGAAACCATAAACCTAGATGAAATTAAATTTGTTGGATATGCTTTTCAAATTGAAATGAAATTTAAAGCGTGGAAGCATCAATTTAAAATAAAAGAAATTTCTATAGTTTTCACAGACAGAGGCATGGGTGTGTCTAAAATGAAAGGAAATATTGTTACAGAAGCATTGTTTGGAGTTGTAAAAATGAAATTAAAAGGATTGCCAAAATAAATACCTAATGACCACTATTTCTATTAGAACAGCAAATTTAAACGACTTAGAAACGTTATTAGAATTTGAACAAGGTGTAATAAAGGCAGAGCGACCAATGGATTCCTTTTTAGGGGAAGGTGCATTGTCTTATTATAATATTCCTGAATTAATTGCCGCAAAAAACAGCCATTTAATCGTTGCTGTGGCAAACAAAGAATTAGTAGGTTCTGGGTATCTAAAAATAGAAGACTCTAGCCATTACCATAAAAACACAAAACATGGTTATATTGGTTTTATATTTGTAAAACCTACTTTTAGAGGCCAAAGAATTAGCAATTTAATTTTAGAATCTTTAAAAAAATGGGGGAAAGAGAAAGACTTAAAAGAATTAAGGCTAGATGTGTATAATAAAAATACTGATGCACTAAAATCTTACAATCGTTTTGGATTTACCAAAGGGTTAGTGAATATGAAAATAGATATTTAAAAAGAAAAATGACAAAAGGAATTTTAATACAAAACGCAACAATAGTAAACGAGAACAAAATCTTTAAAGGTGATATTCTTATTGAAAACGAAATAATTACAAAAATTTCTTCTAAAATTAAACCCACTAAAAATATTGAAGTTATTAATGCTGAAGGGAAGTATTTAATTCCTGGGTTTATAGACGATCAAGTACATTTTAGAGAACCTGGCTTAACACACAAAGCAAATATTGCAACAGAGAGTCGGGCTGCAATTGCGGGAGGTATTACTACGTTTATAGAAATGCCAAATACAGTGCCACAAGCTACAACACAAGATTTATTAGAAGACAAATTTAAAATTGCCGCAGTAGATTCGTATGCAAACTATTCTTTTATGTTCGGTGGTACAAATGATAATTTGGAAGAGTTATTAAAAACAGACCCTAAAAAAGTAGCAGGAATTAAATTATTTTTAGGTTCTTCTACAGGAAATATGCTGGTTGATAATGAAGAAATTCTAGAGAAAATTTTCTCATCAACAAAAATGATTATTTCTGTGCATTGCGAAGACGAAGAAACTATTAGAAAAAATACGGCAATCTACAAAGAGAAATATGGAGACGATATTCCTCTAAAATACCACCCTCTTATTAGAAGTGAAGAAGCTTGTTACTTATCATCTTCTAAGGCAATTAAATTGGCTAAGAAAACAGGTGCAAGATTGCATATTTTTCATTTGTCAACAGAAAAAGAAACACATTTATTTAGAAACGATATTCCGCTAGAAGAAAAGCAAATTACATCAGAGGTTTGTATTCATCATTTATGGTTTAGTGATAAAGATTACGAAGAAAAAGGAACACATATCAAATGGAACCCTGCTGTTAAAACAGAAAAAGACAGATTAGGTCTTTGGAAAGCTTTATTAGATGACAGAATAGATGTTTTGGCTACAGATCATGCACCGCATACTTTAGATGAAAAAAATAACAACTATTTAAATGCACCAAGTGGAGGGCCATTAGTGCAACATGCCATTATTGCACTTTTAGAAAAAGTGAAAGAAGGCGTAATTCCTATTGAAAAAGCAGTAGAAAAAATGAGTCATAATCCTGCCAAATTATTTCAAATTGAAAAACGCGGATTTATAAAAGAAGGTTATTTTGCAGATATTGTTTTAATTGATACAAATAAGCCGCAAACAATTTCTAAAGATAATATTTTATATAAATGTGGTTGGTCTCCTTTTGAGGGAACTACTTTTTCATCTACCATAACACATACTTTTGTGAATGGAAACTTAATTTATAACAATGGTATTTTCAATGATGAAATTAAAGGGAAAAGAATTACTTTTAATAGATAAAATGAAAAAAATTAACTACGTATTCCTTTTCATATTCCTTGTGTCTTGCACAAGCAATACTATTTTTGAAAAACCAAAAGACTTAATTCCGAAAGACACAATGAGTCTTTTGTTGCAAGAAATGATTATTTCTACGAGCGCTAAGTTCATAAAAAACAAGAACAACCAAAAGAACATAAATTACATGCCTTTTGTTTACGAAAGATTTAAAATAGATAGCACTCGTTTTAAAAGCAGTAATTACTATTACATGTCTACCATAGATTTATATCAAGAAATTTTAGAAAAGGCAAAGGCTAGTATAAATGCGCAACAAGACGTTCTTAAGAAAGCAAAAAAACAATTAGATTCCATTAAAAAAGACGCTCTAAAATTAACTCGAAGTAAATTGAAAAACGCAGATAGCCTAAAGATTACAAAAAACTTTGAAAAATTGGAGTTGTCAAAAAGGACTTTAGAAGAAATAAATGTAAGACAGTAACGTTTTTATTTTTTAAAATTACTACAAACGTCTTTAACAACCCTTTGTATTTCTTCAAATTGAAAGTTGAGTGTTTGTTTTATTTTTTCTGAAGAATATTTAGAAACTTCATGTGCACTTTTTGCAGAGTATTTACTTAACAAAGGCGTTTTTTTAGTAAACACCGCTAAAATTGATGAAATACGCCAAACCACAGTGGTTTGCCATGCTTTTATCTTTTTTGAAGGTCTTTTAACACCCCAGGTATCTGCTATTAAAAATAGCACTTCTTTATAGCTTTTGTTTTCTGAAACCAATATAAAACGTTCATTTTTAACATCTGAATTCATAAGTAAAATCATTGATTTTACAACATCTTTTACACCTACAAAACCAGTAATTCCTTCGGTATAGTATTTAAAGCCTTTATAAACTTGACTAAATAATTTCCCAGAACCCGAAGACCAGAATCCACTTCCTAAAATAACTCCAGGGTTTACAATAACTACTTCTACGTCTTCTTGACTAGCGCGCCAAACTTCCATTTCTGCTCCGAACTTCGTAATAGAATACCCACTATTATCTAATTCTTTATTCCATTCGTTTTCTTCTGTAATCAATTGCCCGTTTAAAGCATCTCCAACAGCAGCAATAGAGCCTACAAAACACAATTTTTTAATTTTAGCATCAATAGAAAGGTTTACAATAATTGCAGTTCCATGAATGTTTACCTTGCGCATTTCTTTATAATCTTTGGGATTAAAAGAAATAAAAGCGGCACAATGATACACCTTTTCAACTCCAACAAAAGCAGGAATCATGGCGGGAATATCTGTTATATCTGCCTTAAACCACTCTATTTTTGAAATCAGTGAAGTATCATCTGTATAATAAGAAAAGATTTTTTTTACAGCTTCTATTCTTTCTTCAGAACGATAAATAGCTCGAATTGTCTCATTGTCTTTTATCAAATGATACAATAAATGTGCGCCAACCAAACCTGTTCCTCCTGTAACTAAAATCATACTACGAATTTAGTATATTTTGCGCGATAAAGGTATATTTGCGAACTGATAAACGGTATACAATGAAAAATTTTATTAAAGAATTGCAGTGGAGAGGAATGTTGCACGACAGCATGCCAACAACAGAAGAGCACTTATTAGAAAGCATGAGAAGTGCTTATGTTGGGTTTGATCCTACCTCAGATTCTTTACATATTGGTAATTTAGTACCAATTATGCTGTTAGCACATTTTCAAAGATGTGGCCACAAGCCTATTGCTTTAATTGGCGGTGCTACGGGTATGATTGGAGACCCTTCTGGGAAATCTGCAGAGCGCAACTTGCTAGATGAAAAAACATTGCGCTACAATCAAGAAGCTATAAAAGGCCAGTTAAGTCACTTTTTAGATTTTTCTTCTAACGAAGAAAACGCTGCAGTTTTAGTGAACAACTATGATTGGATGAAAGATTTTTCATTTTTAGAATTCATACGAGATGTTGGTAAACATATTACTGTAAATTATATGATGGCAAAAGATTCTGTAAAAAACAGAATTAGCTCTGAATCTAAAGACGGAATGTCTTTTACAGAATTTACCTATCAGTTAGTTCAAGGATATGACTTTCTACATTTATACCAAAACAACAATGCTTCTATTCAAATGGGAGGTTCTGATCAATGGGGAAATATTACTACAGGAACAGAATTAATTAGAAGAATTGGTGGCGGAAAAGGGTATGCAATTACCTGCCCTTTAATTACAAAATCTGATGGTACGAAGTTTGGAAAATCTGAAGGCGGTAATGTTTGGTTGGATGGTAAGAGAACATCACCTTATAAATTTTACCAATATTGGTTAAATGCTTCTGATGAAGATGCAGAAAATTATATTAAAATTTTTACTTTTTTAGACAAAGAAATAATTGATGCTTTAATTTTAGAGCATAAAGAAGCACCTCATGCACGCCTGTTGCAAAAGAAAATTGGAGAAGAAGTTACCTTATTGGTTCATGGAAAAGAAGCTTATGAAAATGCTATTAAAGCTTCTACTATTTTATTCGGAAAATCTACAGCTTCAGATTTAAAGTCTTTAGATGAACAAACTTTTTTAGATGTTTTTGATGGTGTACCGCAAGCTACCGTGGCTATTGCAGATGTAGCAGAAGGTTTAGACATGATTGGTGCTTTGGCAGCTAAAACAAACTTTTTAGCTTCTAATGGAGATGCCCGAAGAGCTTTAAAAGAAAATGCAATTTCTGTAAACAAAGAGAAGATAAAAGAAGACTTTACAATTACTAAAGAAGATTTAATTGCGAATAAATACGTGCTGTTACAACGTGGTAAAAAAACGTACTATTTACTGGTTGTAGCATAACCTTAACTTTAAATAACATAAAAAAAGAGCGCAATCTATGCAGCTCTTTTTTTGTGTTTAATTTCGAGAAAGAGTATTGAAAGTTACTTTTCTTTCTTAATTTTTATCCAGTTTTTATCGGCCTTTACTTTTAATTGTGCTGCACCTTCTTCTTGCCACATTTTAAAAGTATTTATACCCCAAGAATTATAAAATAAGTACAATTTACCATCCCTAATTTCAAAGGTTTCAGGGTTTATAGCAACTCTTTCTCCTTTTGTCCCAAGTGCATACGCACAATAACCTCCATAAGCAGGAATGTATTTATTAGGCGCACTTTTAAAAGTCTCTAAATTTTTCTTAGAAGAGAATTTAAATTTCACCGCATTGTATATTGTAGTAAATTCTTTATCTCCTTTTTCTGCTGTATTACTAAAATAAGATACCACATCATATCCTTCTGCAACATATCCTTTCTTTAGATTATATTCTTGTCCAAAAAAAGTAGTAGCAACAGCTATCAGTAAAATTGTTGTAAAAGTTTTCATTGCCATGGTTTTTTCATTTGGTCGATAAAAATTAGAATACTTACAAAACCATCAAATTACAACCTCTAATATCTGAACTATCAAAACGCCCAATGATTTCAAACGTTGCGTTTTCGTGTACCTTTCCTAAGTCTTGGGTCGCAATAAAAGAACAAGAGTTATAGTTTGCTAAATCAATTACATTTATTCCTCCGTTTTTTCCTGAAGCATTTATAGATAGCGCATCTTCAGTATCACGCGTTAAAATTTTCATCCAAGGTGGTGTTTCAAAAACGCCATTTCCTTTAGAATATCCCTGACTTAATAATTCTGTCATTCCGTATTCTGAATGAATTTCTGTGACTCCAAATCCGTCTTTTAAAATAGTATGTAATTCTTCCCTTACCAATTCTTTTCTTCTTCCTTTCATTCCACCAGTTTCCATAATTATAGTGTTTTTAAGGTTAAATTGTTGCATTTCAATCAAGTCTAACAAGGCAAAAGAAACACCAATTAAGAGTGTTTTTTCACCATTTCTGTTTAATTCTAGCAATTTATTGGCTAATTCTTGCACGTTATCCAGATAAAATCCGCTTGCTGCTTTTTTAGATTTTTCAATTAAATCGGCTACCATAAAAACCAAAGAAGAACCTTGGCGCTCTAAGTAATTGGGTAATAAAGCTAGTACTGTATATTCTTCTATATTGCCATAAAAATGAGCAAACCCTTTTAAATAACTTTCTTTATAAAGGTTGATGTCGGTAACCAAATGTTTACTAGTAGAGCTTCCTGTAGTTCCAGAGCTTGTAAAGGTTTCTTGAATCTCATCTAAAGAAGAAAGTACTTTTCTACTTTTAAAAAACTGAATGGGCAAAAACGGAATTTCTTCAATAGTAGAAATACTTGAAGGATGCACAAACAGCAAATCACAAAAAGACCTGTATACTTTATTGTTCTTAAACTGATGTTTAAAAACTGCTAAAGCAATTGTTGTAAATTGCGCTTCTGATTTTATATTAAAAATAGTTTCTTGCATATCTTTTACAAAAATAAGATTATTAGACGCAACCTTTTTAATCTTTTTACATCTTATATTTAGATAACCAATTATGAGGTACATTTACTGCTATTTTCAAAGAATTTTCTAAGTCTCATAGAAATAATCACCTAAAAAACAGAAAAGTTACCTACTTAAAATTTAAACTTATGAATTTGAAAAATATTTTTAGCCTTCTTTTAATTACTTTGTTGCTCTCTTGTGAAAGTAATGAAACAGTTATAAATACAAACAACCTTTTATTAGGTTCTTGGGTTATGCCTTCATACGAAGCAGAAACTACCACTTATAAAAGAGGAGATTCTTTGCCAAATGATGCTTATGGAATTTCATTTTCAGAAAATGGTGAATTTATAGAACGTACTTCTGGTTGGTGTGGCACACCTCCTTTATATTATTCTGATTATATCGGAAGTTTTGAAATTGAGCAAACACTGATTAAAATCACAAAAGAAGCTTACCCTAATAGTTATCAATGGAGAATTATTTCACTTACAGAAAATGAATTAGTCGTAAAAAGGGAATTAACAGCACAAGAGGAAGAGCATAAATATTTAATGGTTTTGTTTGATGAAATTGAGGCTTTAACCTACACTAACTCCTGTGTTGATGGTATAAATTGGACATTTACAGCTTACGGTTCTAAAGCTTGTGGAGGGTTTCAAGGATATATTCCTTATTCAATAAATATTGATACTGATGCATTTTTAAATAAGGTTGAAGTTTATACAATAGCGGAAAAAAAATTCAATATTAAATGGGGTATTATTTCTGATTGTTTAGTTGTAATTGAACCAAAAGGCGTTGAATGTATTAATGGATATCCATCTCTAACTTATTAATTTAAAAATTATGAAAAGAAAATTATTGCTAGTTTTTACATCTTTTATTTTTCTCTCTTGTTCAAACAATGAACCTATAAATTTTGAATATACATTCGTACCTATAACGGAAATTATAGCCCCTGTAAGTTTTACATTCGGAGAAACAGATACTTTGAAATTAAAGTACACATTGCCCAATGGTTGTTACCATTTTAATGATGTTTATTATGAATATAAAGACAGTACTAGAATTGTCGCGATAAGAGCTAGTATAGAATTAGATGCCTATTGCACAGAAGCACTTATCATGGAAGAATACGACCTTTTAGTTACGGCAAAACAAGAAGAAGATTACCTCTTTAAATTTTGGAAAGGAACTGATAACGATGGTGAAAATATTTTTGAAGAAGTAATTGTTCCTGTAAATTAGAATTATCGAACTAGAAGACCTCATAGCAAAATGTTGCCACAATAAATTGGCTGCTCAATCAGAAATATATAAACTATATGCTGATGTGCTTTTCGGTATTTCCTTAAAATATTCTAGAAATTATCAAGATGCAGAAGATACTTTACAAGATAGCTTTTTAATAATTTTCGATAAAATTAAACAATACAATAATAAAGGTTCTTTCGAAGGGTGGCTTAAGAGAATTGTTATAAATACTGCACTTCAAAAGTATAGAAAAAAAAACCATTTACAGCTTATTAAAGAGGTATCAGATACTGAAGAAGTTGTTGAAGTTGATTTCGAAGACACCCATTTAGATATCGGTTTTTTACTAAAATTAGTGCAAGAATTACCCGATAAATATAGACTTGTTTTTAATTTATACGTGTTAGATAGTTATTCTCATAGAGAAATTTCTAAAATGCTAAACATCTCAGAAGGAACTTCAAAATCTAATTTATCTAGAGCCCGAAAAAAATTAAAAGAAAAATTAGAGAAACACCAACAAAGAGAACAAAACGCTTAAATGAATACCAAGAAAAACATAGATAGATTGTTTCAAGAAAGACTTAAAAATTTGGAGGCTACTCCAAAGAAAAAAGTATGGAAAGAAATTGAATCTAAAATCACTAAAAAGAAACGTAAAATTTATCCTTTTTGGTGGTTTTATTCTGGTATTGCAGCTTCATTAATTATTGGATTTTCATTATTTCCTTTTGGTAATTCTATTGATAATTTTAAGAAAAATTACCCCGAAGAAATTATTACAAAAACACCCGCTACAACTATTGAATCTTTTGTAACAGAAAGTTTTGAAACAAAAATTGTGAAAAAAAGTGAGAAAGAAGTTGCCCCAATAAGCAATAAAAAAGTTATTAAAAATCAAAGAAACAACAGACTTGCAACTCGAGTAAATTCAGCTAATAAAGAGATAAAAGAAACTTCAAATAATGGTGCCGCAACAATTGAAAAACAATTCTTTGAAGAAGAAAAAATCCCTGCAGTTATTAAGGCTGTTTTAGAAAAAAAGAAAGAAAACATAATAATCATAACTAAAAATACAGCGAGTTCTAAAGACGTTAAAGGCTCAAACAAAATAGATATTGAAAAATTCATTGAAGATATTAAAGAAGAAAAAACAATAGAAAGTTCCAATAAAAAAAGTTGGTCTATTGCCCCTATTTTTGCTCTTTTAAATTCGGATTCATTTACAAATACATCTTCTATTAATAGCCGTTTGTCTGGTTCTACTAAAGGCAAAAATTCTATTTCTTATGGTGTGCAAATCGCATATCAGATTAATAAAAAATGGAGTATCCAATCAGGACTTCACTTGCAAGAGATGAATTTTAAAAACAATCAAATTGTTGTAATTTCTTCTAGTACAAATACATCAAATATCACTTTTAATTCTGATGAAACTTTTGCCTTTGAAAATAACTCCGATGCCTCTTTTGACAACCTATTGTCACCTTCAAATGCAATAAGTTTAAATGGAGAACTAACTCAAAATTATAGTTATTATGAAATTCCTTTAGAAATAAAATACCATTTAATTGGACAGACTAAATTTAGAACTCACTTAATTGGAGGATTCAGTACCTTGTTTTTAAAAGAAAATAAAATTCGTTTATCCACCCCTTACTTGGTCGAAGATGGAAAAGCGACCAATTTAAATAGTATAAATTTTAGTGGAAACTTAGGACTTGATTTAAATTACACTCTTAATACAAATTGGTCTGTACACATTAATCCAATGTTTAAGGCTCAATTAAACACTTTTAATGATAATTCTAATGGTTTTTCTCCTTTTAATATTGGTGTTTATACAGGTATTCATTACCAGTTTTAAGAAATTAAATATTTATTCCATTTAAAATCTAATTGCTCCAACTATTAATTTGTGCAACTGATCAGGTTTAATAATTTCATGAGTTTAGGTTTCTTCTTCTTTATAAATTTTTAAGACCAATTCTCTTGTGTCATTCATAGAGGCCCTATACATTCCTGCAGTATTAAACTCAAAAGACCTATTCCCGTTTTTATCTAAAGCTACAACAGCACCAGTGCCACCAAGCTTTGTTAACTTATTTTGAATGACATCTTTGGTTGCCTCTTTTAATGTTTTTTTCTGATATTCCATTTGTGCAGAAATGTCGTATGCTACCTGACTTCTTATAAAGTATTCTCCCCAACCTGTAGAAGAAACACCACACGTTTTATTATTTGCATAAGTCCCCGAACCAATAATTGGCGCATCACCAATTCTTCCCCAGCGCTTATTTGTCATTCCTCTAGTTGAGATTCCTGCAGCAATATTTCCGTTTTTATCTAAAGCAACACATCCAACGGTTCCAAATTTTGCGTTTTTAATATCTGTATCGTAAAAAGCGGCTTTTTTAGCATCATTATCTAATGCTGTTTTTACTTTATTTTTTGTAAGGATTTAAAACGTCTTTCCGTGTAAAAATAAGCTGGGTCAGCCATTTCTAACCCTTTTTCTTTTGCAAAAATTGAAGCTCCTTCTCCAAAAAGCATTACATGCTCTGAATCTGTCATTATTTTTACAGCCAATTCTATTGGACTTTTTACATTTTTTACACCAGCAACCGCACCAGCATTTAATGTTTCACCATCCATAAAAGAAGCATCTAATTCATTGGTCTCCTCATGTGTAAAAACAGCACCCTTACCTACATTAAATAATGGCGATGCCTACATAACCTGAATTGTTTTCACAACTGCTAGTTGTCTTGTTCCGCCGTTTTTAAGAATAGTATAACCCTTTTTAATTGCTTCCTCTAGCTTATTTCTGTAAGCATTTTCTTTTTTCTTAGATAGATTGCCCTTTAAAATTTTGCCTGCTCCACCATGAATTATAATTGCAAACTCGCTTTGCTTTTCTGAGGCGATCTTTTCTGCAGACGCACTATCTATGCTATCATTACAACAAAAAGAAAGGCATACCATTGAAATAATAAAAAGAAACTTTTTCATAATTGTTTTGTTTGAAATTAAACAAAAATTATGTTTTTTGTTTAATTTATTTATCTGTAAAATAATTCGTAAATTTGGAGCTGTAAATTAAACAACTAAAACGAAACTGCGAAATGACAGATTTTGGAATAAAAGAAACATTACAAGAATTAGGATTAAAAGAAATAAATAATGGAACTTCTACGGGTTCTAATAACTTTTCTAGCGGAGAAATTATTGAAAGTTACTCTCCTGTTGATGGAAAATTAATTGGAAAAGTAAAAGCAACGTCTAAAGAAGACTATGAAAAAGTAATGGAAAAAGCGACTACTGCTTTTCTATCTTTTAGAAACATGCCTGCTCCGCAAAGAGGAGAGATTGTTCGTCAATTTGGAAATCGATTAAGAGATTTAAAAGAGCCCTTAGGAAAGTTAGTTTCTTATGAAATGGGTAAATCTTTACAAGAAGGGTATGGTGAAGTTCAAGAAATGATAGATATCTGTGATTTTGCAGTTGGTTTATCAAGACAATTAAACGGACAAACAATACCATCTGAACGTCCTGGACATGTAATGAGAGAGCAGTGGCATCCAATTGGAGTTGTAGGTATTATATCTGCATTTAACTTTCCAGTGGCTGTGTGGGCGTGGAATACGTCTTTAGCTTGGATATGTGGTGATGTTTGTGTGTGGAAAGGATCTGAAAAAGCTCCTTTATGCGCTGTAGCTTGTCAAAACATTATTGCAGACATCTTAAAAGAAAACAATTTACCAGAAGGTATTTCTTCTATTATTAATGGAGATTATAAGGTTGGAGAAATGATGACGACTGACTCGAGAGTGCCATTGGTTTCTGCAACAGGTTCTACTAGAATGGGAAGAATTGTTGGAGCAACTGTTGCACAACGTTTTGGAACCTCTTTACTAGAATTAGGAGGAAATAATGCCATTATTATAACCCCAACTGCAGATTTAAAAGTAGTGGTTCCCGGTGCTGTATTTGGTGCTGTAGGAACTTGTGGACAGCGTTGTACTTCTACTAGAAGATTAATTATTCACGAATCTGTTTACGATAAAGTAAGAGATGCTATCGTTGGTGCTTATGGACAATTAACTATTGGAAACCCTTTAGATGAAAAAAATCATATTGGGCCGTTAATTGATCATGATTCTGTAAATACGTATTTAGCTGCTATTGAAAAAGCAAAAGCTGAAGGTGGAAATGTGTTGGTTGAAGGTGGCGTTTTAGAAGGTGAAGGTTACGAAAGCGGATGCTATGTAAAGCCAGCTATTATTGAAGCAGAAAACCATTTCGAAATTGTACAACACGAAACTTTTGCACCTATTTTATATTTAATGAAATATTCTGGAGAAGTTGAAAATGCTATTGAAAAACAAAATGGTGTTGCTCAAGGATTGTCTTCTGCAATTATGACTAATGAATTAAAAGAAGCTGAGAAATTCTTATCATATGCAGGCTCTGATTGTGGTATCGCAAATGTAAACATCGGAACTTCTGGTGCTGAAATTGGTGGTGCTTTTGGAGGGGAAAAAGAAACAGGTGGTGGACGTGAGTCTGGATCTGATGCTTGGAAAGTGTACATGAGAAGACAAACAAACACTGTAAATTATTCTGATGAATTGCCGTTAGCACAAGGAATTAAGTTTGACCTATAAAGAGTAATAGTAACAGAAAAGTAAAAACCCAACTTTAATAAAGTTGGGTTTTTTATATTATAAACTTATTTGTTTTTACTTTTTAAAATTTGACTCCGCTACACTTCGTCTAATTTTTCAACGCTTCCGCTCTTTTTAAAATTTGACTCCGCTACACTTCGTCTAATTTTTCAACGCTTCCGCTCTTTTTAAAATTTGACTCCGCTACACTTCGTCTAATTTTTCAACGCTTCCGCTCTTTTTGAAATTTGACTCCGCTACACTTCGTCTAATTTTTCAACGCTTCCGCTCTTTTTGAAATTTGACTCCGCTACACTT